>JAJAYT010000612.1 GCA_026786085.1 Microcoleus sp. CAN_BIN18
AAAAAATTTGGGGTCTAAATACAACGCACGCAGTCATGCCCAAACTATCAACCAAAATTAAATTGGTTTTTAGGTGGGGTACTTCAGTCCTCATCCAACGAGAGAGGACTGAAGTCCGAACGATCGAACCTATAGACGACTGCACCATCTGTCTCAAAGAAGATTTTATTAAACGAGTAAATTGCGTGTAATGCTGTATGATGCTGTAAAATTCAGTCTGAGGGGATAGCTATCTCCGACTCGAACTCCGAATAACTGACCAATCTTACAATACAAAAAAATAAATCTCATGACACCAGTCACTCCCAATCAAACTTCGTCTCAATACGAAGTTACAGAACCAGAACAAAAAATTGAGTCTCTGATAGAAGAAGTTAAGCCAGAAACCGAACTCGATTTAGAATTCCTCTACACCAGAGACATTGAATTCCGACAAGAAACAATTTATTTCATTGTAGTCGATCGCTTCCAGGACGGCGACCCTGCAAATAACGAAGGCCCAAACCCTGAACTTTACGATCCAGAAGGCAAGGATTGGGGCAAATATTGGGGTGGCGACTTGCAGGGAGTTATCGACAAACTCGACTACTTAAAGGATATGGGTGTTACCGCAGTTTGGCTGACTCCACTGTTTGAGCAAGTAGAGGCATTATTTGTCGAACAAGCTGCGATTCACGGCTATTGGACTAAAGATTTTAAGCGACTAAATCCCCGCTTTATTGCCAAAGGTGATAATCCTTCTGTCAACCAAACACAAGAAACTAAAGATACTGTATTTGACAAATTAGTAGATGAGTTGCACCAGCGAAAAATGAAACTGGTGCTCGATATTGTCTGCAATCACAGCAACCCGGATTTTAGTGGGAAAAAAGGGGAACTCTACGATGATGGTGTCAAAATAGCTGACTTTAACGAAGATAAAAATAACTGGTATCATCACTACGGGGAAGTGACTAATTGGGAAGATGAATGGCAAGTCCAAAACTGCGAATTGTCCGGTTTAGCGACTTTCAACGAAAACAATATTGCCTACCGCAGTTATATTAAGTCAGCAATTAAACAGTGGCTGGATAGAGGTGTTGATGCTTTGCGGGTTGATACGGTCAAGCATATGCCTATCTGGTTTTGGCAGGAATTTACTGCTGATATTTTAACACATAGACCTGATGTTTTTATCTTTGGTGAGTGGATTTATAGCGACCCGAGAAATGACCTTTCTGTGGAATTTGTCAATGAGTCGGGGATGACTATTTTAGATTTTGGGCTGTGCGTGGCAATTCGAGAAGTATTGGGACAGGGGGCGGAAGCGGGATTTCAGTTGATTCAGGATGTTCTGGACTTGGATCACCGTTACTACGGGGCGACGGAGTTGATTACTTTTATTGACAATCATGATATGCCGAGGTTTCAGTCGTTGAATGCCGATCGACAAATGCTGCAATTGGCGATATGTTTAATCATGACAAGTCGTGGCATTCCCTGCCTTTATTATGGCACTGAACAGTATCTGCATGATGATACTGATGGGGGAAATGACCCTTACAACCGCCCGATGATGGAACAGTGGGATACGGATTCGCAGATTTACCTAGATATACGGTTGCTGTCTGGATTGCGGCGGCTGAATCCAGCTATTTCGATGGGGAGTCAGTGGCAAAAATATCTAACTGCTGATGTTTATTGTTACGTGCGTCGCTATCGCGATTCTGTGGTGTTTGTAGCGATGAATCGCGGCGATTCTGTGACTGTTGAAGCGGTTGATACTGAGTTGCCTGATGGAGAGCATACGGAGGTTTTATCGCGTCGCAAATTTGAAGTTAAAGAGGGGATGTTGTACAATTTAGAGTTGGATTCGCAGGAAGTAATGATTTTTAGCCGCGTCGGAGAGCGAGTTAAGGCGAAAACTATTGTGCGGGCACAGCTTAACAGTGTGAAAAGTCAGCCTGGGGAAAGAATTGTGGTGATTGGTGATTGTCCTGAATTGGGGAATTGGGATATTAGTAAGGCTTACCCGCTGGAGTATATCAATACTAATACTTGGTTTGGGGAAATTCCTTTTAATGAAAGTGCGGGGAAGTTGATTTCTTATAAGTATGCGCTGCTGCGGGAAGGAATGTCGCCGCTGCGAGAAAATTTGGTTTGTCGCCGCTGGGTTTTGGCTTCGGAAGGGACTGTGAAATGGCGGGATAAGTGGGCGACTGGACGGGAATCTTGACTGTTGGTAAATTTGAACAATACCCATACAACCGGAAATGATTGATTATTGATTGTTGACTGTTGGGAAATTTGAACAAGAGAGAAATCCTGTCTGAGCAAGTTGGCTCGTAGATCAAAGAATTCCTGCGGGTTCAAGCTTTGGGAGTGTTAACCTCTACTATTGAAATTGCTGGGGCGATCGCAATACGGTTTACTACTATAGGGCGGGTTTTGCCTTGATACAGTCGATTATTTCATAAATTCGCTCGCCCAAGCCGCCCCTACCGCAATATGGTTGACTTAAGAAATTCGTCAAAAAGCCTTAAGTAAACCGTATTGGGTGCGAT
>JAJAYT010000613.1 GCA_026786085.1 Microcoleus sp. CAN_BIN18
GTCCTCGGTGGCCAAAGTCAAATTCCGATCGCCGCCGCTGTTTTGGGAGGCATCGCCGGGGTCAAGCAGCGCTTGCACAGTCCTAGTATCGAGCCGCGCATGGCCGCCGTTAAAGATGCTCCTAAATACGGAGAGGCTGGTTTGAATTTAGCAATTCAAGCGCTGCTTGACTCCGCACCTGAAGTGCAGCGAGTTGCTTATTTAGTTTTGCGACAAAGGACAGAACCTCTAGTCGGCCAAGCTTTAAAAAACTTCATACCTTACAAGCTTTTTGACTGCATTCGCACTGTGAAAACTGGGACAAATGTGGCGATTAGTCCCGGAGGAGAGCGCACGGCTAGTTTGCACGGCAAGATAATTAGAATTTGCGATTTAGAAACGGGAGAAAGACTCTATACTGTTGATAAGTATCCGCAAGCTAAAGAATCTTTTGTGCTTTGCCAAGAAAGTGAAGTTTTTGTGAGGAGCAGAAATACTCCGAAACACCGCGCGATTGACATTTGGCAGGGAGGAGAATTGCTGCATACTTCCCTCGGACACGAAGGGGAAATTACCGCAATTGTCATCAGTCCCGATAGTCAAGTTATCGCCAGCGGTTCGGCAGATACTACTATCAAAATTTGGAATTTAGAAACGGGAAAGTTAATCTGTACTTTTGGCAGTCTTTTAACTTGGAAAGCTCACAAAGCAGGAATTTCTAGTCTTGCTTTTAGCCCGATCGCCCAAACTCTCGCTAGCAGCAGTTCTGACGGTACAATTAAACTGTGGAACCTCCGCAGCAGAGAGTGTTACCAAACCATTAAAGGTTATGCGAATTGTCTGGCTTTTAGTCCAGACGGGCAGACTTTGGCGGCTGGCGGCTGGGACAGAAATATTAAACTGCGCCAGCTATCGAATCCAGATAATCCAATAATTTTGGCTGGGCATTTTAACTCGATAAATGCGATCGCCTTTAGTCCCGACGGAGCGACTGTTGTTAGTGCTAGCGCGGATGGTAATGTCAAATTTTGGAATGCCAGTACCGGCGAACATCTTCACACTCTTAGCGGACATCAAAACTCTGTTACTTGTCTTTGTTTTAGCAGCGATGGTGAAACTCTTATCAGCGGCAGTTTAGACAAAACTGTCAAAATTTGGGGAGTTCATTGAAGGAAGTTCGGCAACGGATTCGCTCGCGCGAGACGTAACGGATGGCAAAAAGAGGGCAGAAGGCAGAAGAAAGAGGCGATCCGCATGGGTAAAGTGCAATTAAGCGCGTCCTAACCGTCTCCATAGTGGCTATATTTCAAATTTATCGATTCCCGATTGCTGGGTACGTGAATATACGCAAACTAATACAACAACTCTATAATTATAAGCTGTTCAGCATTTAAATTGTATGTTAAAAAATAATCAAACTATTGTGGGGTGGGCGGGAGAACCCGCCCTAAATATACAATTCAAATGCGCGACAGCTTATGTCTTGTGCAAGCCGAGGAGTGAACAATTCTTTTTGCCCTACTACACATAGTTACCGTAAAAATACTGATTTGCAGGCATTATTCAGCTTATTGTCAATTTGTAAATCCTCGCCAGAAGGTCTGAGCCACCCGCAATTTATGAATCCTTTAAGCTTGCTTCAAACGATCGCATCTTGCTCGGATGAGTATCACAGCCAACTGTAATAGTTCACTTAAAAAGTTATGATTAAAAAATAGGCTGGGGTTAAATGTATAGTGCATCCGAGAGTAACCATGTCACACTGCAACCAATTCATCTATCCTTCCTGCAATCCCGCAGAAATGTGCGACACTGCTGCCAGTTGGCAGCAAAATGCCGATCGACTAACAGTAGAATTAAGCCACACCCGCGCGATACTCTGGGCAGAAATCGATCGCCTGAAACAATCCAACGAAACCCTGCACGCTGCCCTCAATTGTGCTCCGATGTGCCTGTGGGCAACCGATAAAAACGGCAGGTTAACCCTTGCAGCAGGCAAAGGATTAGAAAATTTGGGACTCAAACCAGGTGAATCTGTCGGGGATTCAATTTTTGCAGTTTACAGCCAGCCAGATATCTTAGAAAATATTGCCCAGGTACTAGCAGGAAACGATCGCACTTGGAATGCCCAAGAGGGGCATTTTATACACGAAATTCGATCGACAGCGCTGCGAGATACCAACGGCGAAGTTGTCGGCGCTGTCGGTGTTTCTACTGACATTACCGAGTACAAAAAGTCGATCGCCACTCTGGAAACGGCAAATCAACAATTAGAAGCCCGACTTCAGCAGGAAACAGCAGTCTTGAATGCGGCACTTGCGGAAAGCGAAAAAAAGTACCGCAACCTCGTAGAAACGTCGCAAGAGTTGATTTGGTCGATCGATATTGAAGGCCTCTTAACTTTTGTCAATTCCGCCGCCAAACGCATCTACGGTTACGAACCGCCAGAAATGATTGGCCGCCGCTTCAGCGAATTTTTGTATCCCGAACAAAAAACTAGACAAATAGAAATATTTGCGCAAATTTTAGGGAGAACCAGCACTCAGCCACAAATCGCCAATTCTCCTTATGAAACAGTACATATCCGCAAAGACGGTACTCCCGTCCACCTGCGCCTCAACAGCATCGTCAACCAAGCTGAAAACGGCGCTATATTAGGCCTGTGCGGAACGGCGACAGATATTAGCGATCGCAAGCGATCGGAAGAAGCACTCCAAGAAGCTACAGACCAACTTCGCGCCGTCTTGGATGCCGTGCCCGGACTGATTTCTTGGGTAAGTTCAGATTTGCGGTATATTGGAGTCAACCAGCACTTAGCAACCTCGTTCAAACAGTCTCCCGAAAGATTTGTCGGTCAAGAAATCAACTTTCTCGACAAAGGCTCGACTTTTGGGGAACTAATCCGAAACTTTTTTGACAGTTCATCTCAGCAAACCTGGCAAGAGATAGACATAGAAATTAACGGCTGCGTCCGCAATTATTTGATAGTATGTCAGAAATATCATCAGGAAAGCGCAGCAGTTTCCGTAGGGATAGACATTACCGACCGCAAGCGCGCCGAAGCTCATAAAACTAAATTAATCGCTTCTTTGCAAGAGTCTGAATGCAAATTTCGCAGCCTTTACGAAGCCACCAGCGACGCAGTAATGCTATTAGACGAACAACAATTTTTCGACTGCAACCCCGCCACCTTAGCAATCTTTGGTTGCACCAATAAAGAACAGTTTTATGGTAATAATCCGAGCGAATTTTCCCCGCTGTTTCAGCCCAGCGGACAAGACTCGTGCAGCCTAGCAACACAGAGAATATCCGCAGCAATGCAAACAGGTAGCTGTCGCTTTGACTGGGTGCACAAACGGCTAGACGGTTCAGAATTTCCCGCAGAAGTGCTGTTAAACGCAATGGAAATTAACGGGCGAAAAGTAATTCAAGCAGTAGTGCGGGACATTACAGACCGCAAGCTCGACGAGGATCGCATCAAAGCATCCCTCGCCGAAAAAGAAGTTCTCCTCAAAGAAATTCACCACCGCGTCAAAAACAACCTCCAAGTTATTTCCAGTTTGCTCAAACTTCAGTCCCGCTACATCCAAGACAGCCGCGTTAGTGAAATGTTAAAAGACAGTCAAAACCGAGTCAGATCGATGGCCCTAGTTCACGAACAATTGTATCAATCCAAAGACTTGTTAAACATTGACTTTGCTGAATACATCCAAAATCTCGCCCACAATTTATTCCAAGCTTATGAAATTCCTGCCGAAGGCGTAAAATTGCAAACAAATATTGCGCCGTGTTCTCTCAATATTGATACGGCAGTTCCTTGCGGATTGATTATCAACGAGCTGGTGACAAATTCTCTCAAATATGCTTTTACAGGACAAGTTCAAGGTAAAATTAAAATAGATTTTACTTTAGATGAAAATAGAGTTTGCGTGCTAGCCGTGAGCGACAGTGGCATGGGTTTTCCTCAAGACTTAGATTATCGCAATGCCCGCACACTGGGTTTGCGGCTGGTGGGATCTTTGGTCAAGCAAATTCGGGGGAAAATAGAACTGTTAGAAACTGTAGGCACGACTTTTAAAATAACCTTTTCCAAACCAAAATTGCAATCTTAGGAGAAAATTTCGTGTCAAATAAAAAAATTCTGATAGTTGAAGACGAAAGCATCATCGCGGAAGACATTTCCGACAGTTTAATATCTTTAGGGTATCAAATAACTGATATTGTCTATTCCGGAGAAGAAGCGATTGAATCAGCAGCCAAAATCCGGCCGGATTTAGTTTTGATGGATGTTAACCTGCAAGGAGAAATAGACGGTGTTACAGCAGCAGAAGAAATTCGATCGCGATTTCAGATCCCGGTAGTGTATCTAACAGCTTATGCTGACGAAAACACTTTGCGGCGCGTCAATTCTACCAAACCATTCGGCTATATTGTGAAACCCTTTGAGGAAAAAAACTTGCACACAACTATTCAAATAGCTCTCCACCGACATCAGCACGACTGTTTAACAAATTTGCCCAATCGTGCGCTGTTGCGGGAGCAGCTAAGTCAGGTATTAGACAAGCAAAAAGCATTGCCAGCAATGATACCAGTTGTGACTCTCAGTTTAGATAGAATTAACCGGATTAATAGTACCTTGGGACACGATATCGGCGACTCCGTACTTTGCAAAGTTGCCGAGCGGCTGAGTAACTGCACGGAGAAGATTAATCTTGTGGCTCGTTTAGAAGCTGCCGAATTTGCAATTGTGCTCGAACCAGTTGCCGAAAAACAGGATGCTGGCAAGATTGCTCAAAACATTTTAGATATTGTAGCCCAACCTATGATTGTCAAAGGCTCGGAACTTTACGTCACGGCAAGTATCGGCATTTCTTTATCTCCGGGAGACGGCAACGATGGAGACAAATTGCTGAAAAATGCTTATATAGCAATGTACAATTCTCAGCAAGAAGGTGGCAATAAATATAAATTTTATACGGCAAAAGTCGCCAATAGTTCTATCAATCAATTTACTCAAGAAACTTGTCTTCGCAATGCTTTAAGACGCTCGGAGTTTGAAGTTTACTATGAGCCGCAAATAGAAATCAAAACAGGGAAAATTATTGGTGCTGAAGCTTTGGTGCGCTGGAACCATCCAAAAAGGGGCAGAGTTTCTCCGGGGGAATTTATTCCAATGGCTGAAGAAATGGGCTTGATTTCACCGCTGGGTGAATGGGTGTTAGAGACTGCTTGTATGCAAACTAAAGCTTGGCAAATAGAGCGTTTGCCTCCGCTGCGGATATCTGTCAATTTGTCAGCCCGCCAGTTTGAGCAAAAAATTTTGACGGAGAGAGTCAGCCAGATATTGAGAGAAACTAATCTCGATCCTAAATGTCTGCAATTAGAATTGACGGAAGGTCTAATTTTGCAAGATGAAACGGCAGCAATTCAAGCTTTTACGGTGTGGAGAGAGATGGGAATTAGGATCGCAATTGATGATTTTGGCACGGGATATTCTTCTTTGAGTTATCCGAAACGTTTTCCGTTTGATGCGCTGAAAATTGACAAGAGTTTTATTCGCGATATTGCAGACGATCGCCAAAATGCAGCGATTACTATAGCGATTATTCAAATGGCACACTGTATGAACATGACTGTGATTGCTGAAGGGGTAGAAAATCAGCCGGAACTTACTTTTTTGTGCGAACACCGGTGCGACGAAATTCAAGGTCATTTTTTCAGTCAGGCTTTGCCAAGCGCTGAGTTTGAAGCCCTGCTGAAAAGTGATAAGTGCTGGGAGTTATGCTGAAGGAAGAAGGAAGAAGGAAGAACGAAGAGGGAAGAAGGCAGAAGGCAGAAGGCAGAAGGCAGAAGGCAGAAGGCAGAAGGCAGAAGGAATAAAAGCGATGGTTTCAGTGTTTGGCGATCGCACTTGCAACCTCAGAAACCCGGTTTATTTGTAGATTTATCGTTAATAAACAAAAAAACTCGTAGAAACCGGGTTTCTAGCCCCCCATGCGTCAACCATGAAAACGCCAGCGAGGGCGATCGCACTCGCAACCTCAGAAACCCGGTTTATTTGTAGATTTATTGTTACTAAACGCCAAAACCTGACGGAGTGACAACCCCGTCAGGCTTGATACTAAATAAATCTCTATGATCAAGCTTGTGACGAAAAGATGTCATTTCTCGTCACAAGAGTGACAGTCAACCTTTGCAGGACAAAAGCCCTTACTTCCGCTAAAACCCTTGCCAGAGAAGCGTTAGAGCCGCAAGTTGTTAGACCTAAATCCTTACCTCAGCCTGCACGATTCTCTCATTGCTTTTCAAGATATCTCATTACAATCAATTCCATTGTGCCAGTTGCGGGTGCCGAATGTGGGTTACAATTTTTGGGGAAGATACGACGCTGGTTTTTACTGCCGAATCCCGTCAATTAATTCAGGGAGAAAACAGGCAGGCGATCGCAGTGGGAACGTGATGCGGTTTGTTTGCTAAAGATACAGATATGGTGTTAGAATGTTTGTTATATGGTACGCCTTTGTACGTTAAAAATACCAGCAGTTTGTACGCTTTGAAAGTTGCGGATGTAGCGGGGCTATCGAGTGAGATCGGGGAAAATGTCGCACTTAGCAATTCACAAACAACTAGCTAAAAATATTAAGATATTGGAACAATTCAGGTAAAAGTTCGGCTCAGCAAATGCGCAATCTGCCGATCGATATTGGTTTGGTGAAAACGCCGAGTAGCCATCTCCTGTGCAGATTGGGCGATCGCGATCGTATACTCAGGTCGATCGTGACAGGTATTAATAATTTCTGCGAGTTGGTGTGGCTGGCCGGGAGGAACCAAAAAGCCATTGATCCCAGGCTCTATTAACTCAATAGCACCTCCAGATTGAGCAGCAACTATAGGTTTACCACACAGCATAGCCTCGACAATCACTCTACCAAAAGGTTCGGGTGCGGTTGAGGTATGTGCAACTAAATCGCAAATTGCCATTAACTGCGGAATATCTGAACGAAATCCTAAAAACTTAACTCGATCTGCAAGTCCTAATTCTGCCACTTGTTTGTGTAATTGCTGGACATAATCATGCTCGCCAAAGAGCGCATCACCCACGAAAATAGCTGTTACATCTTTCGGGCAGTCGGTAAGTGCTTCAATTAAAATATGTTGACCTTTCCAAGGTGACAATCGGCTGAAATGACCTACTATAAATTGCCCCTCCAGTTCTAGCTGTGTCTTAAGTTGGCTAATATGAGAGCGATCGCTCTGATAGACTTCAGGCTCAAAGCCATTGTAGACGACATCGATGATGTCCGAACGTCCTCCTGCTGCTAAGAAAGCAGCCTGACTTGCTTTGGAGTTAGCAATCACCAATGATGCAAAGCGATTAGCCAAAGTTACAGCTACTTTTAAGTTAGTTGGACTGAAATGGTCTGTCGATAAAATGTCATGCAAATGATAGACTAGAGGGCGACGACTGAAAAAGCTAGCTAATGCACCAACAACTAGAGCTTTTTGCGTGTTGGCGTAGATCAAATCATATTGACGAGCTTTTTGAGCAACTTTAGCAATCAAAGGCAGTAGGGCAGTTACACTACTTAAACTCTGTATCAAACTGCTTTCTTTACGAACCTTGATTGCTTCCGTCGCTAACACTTCAACGGGAATTTGTTGTTGCTCTAGTAATTGCCGAAAAGCACCATCTACAAATAAGCCAACTAGACAGCTATCTCGATAGGGTTTGGCGATATCTATTAGGCAAAGTTCTGCACCTCCCGGCTTTCCACTCTGATCAAGAAATAGTATTTTCATATCAAAATCCCTTAGCATCCAAATTACTCATCTCTCTCTTCTATTCCTCTGTGTCCTCTGCGCTCTCTGCGGTTAAATCATTCCGGTACAGCCGGATTTGATATCGTCCGTTTTTTGCCTAAGAATTTTCCCATATATTCTAATTATTTTGAACCTCAAGCTAACAACACTTTTCTAACTTTTTGTGCGATGTTTTGCCAATCAAAATTCATAACAGCATATTCCTGACACGCTTCTCTAGAAGGCATCGGTACTTGTTTAAGTAACAGTTGTTCTAATCTTTCAGCAATCGCTGTTGCTTCTATAGAAGTAGTAATCAAATTGGGTGAAAACGGCTCTAAAATTTCTGGCATTCCACCCACGGGAGTACATAGTGCTGGAGTCCCACAGGCTAGAGATTCTAGCACAGCTAATCCAAATCCTTCTAAAGATTGACTCGGCATCACACTGAGGTCGGCGGCTTGGTAAGCTATAGGTAGTTGGTCATCTGGCAAAAAGCCGAGAAATTTAACGTTGTCATTGAGTCCCAAATCTGTTGCTTGTTGCTGAAGATCCGCTTGTAATGGCCCTTTTCCGGCGATCGCCAACCAGATATCAGGAATTTGAGGTTTAATCATTGCTATGGCCATCAACAGCTTATCGAGTCCAACTCGACGCACTAAACGACGCGCTGTAAATAGAATCGGGCGATTTTGGGGCCAGTTGAGCTGCGATCGGGCTTCTGGGCGCGATCGATCGATTTGAAATCTCGACAGATCCACACCACCCGGAATTACGTGAATTTTGCTCCACGGAACTTGATATTCTTGATGTAAAATATCACCAAATGCTTTGCTCAGGACAATGAAGCGATCGCACCGATGATAAACTCTGTCTTCGACCCAATGCTTCAAAAAAACGCTCAGTTTACCAGAACCCTCTTGCTGACTTTCCAAAGCCCAAGGCCCGTGAAAGGAAAAAGTAACAGGAACCCCTTTAGGTAAAACCTGCAACAGAGGAAAACTATATAGTGCAAAATGCAGATTAATTGCATCGGGTTTTTCAGATTTTCGCTGCAAAAAATTGGAGCGAATCAGCCAAAGCCGTTCCCAGAGTCGATGTTCGGGTTCAGCTAAATTAGTGAGTTTGACGCCATAGTTTGACTGAGTTTCTGGTAGACCAACTCCACATAATTCAACTCGATCTTGACTGGCTGCTAGCTGATGCGTCAGCTCATATACATATCGATCCAGACCTCCCGGTGTTTTCGGAAACCATCCGATCCCCACGCAAAGAATGTTGGCTGCTGTAGCAGCAGGGTTACTTGTGTAGTTTTCCACTTGGTTGTTTGCAAATATACATTAACTTTACAATAACTAAGATATCCTGATGATAGCTGTATATTCCTCAGCGAGATTATGAAAAATCAATTCCTGTTGCTAGTCAACAAATTATGGCAACAACAGCGGTTGTTTGCCCAGAAACTGAATCATTCCCTGACTAATTTTCAGCCGCTCGCCTGGGATCGCCAACATCACAGGATAAGTTTCGGATCCAAGGCGATCGCAGGAATCATCATCTTTACTGTAACAGCACTGTCCGTAACAGCACTGTCCGTAACTTCAAACCCTTTATCCAATATTTCCTACAAAACATCTTGGATCGGTAACACCTTTGGCGGTGGCAGTAAGTGGGTACAAATTCAAATCAGCGCCATGTACGTGGCAAGCGATGGCACAGTTTATACCAATAGTGTGTGGGACGAAGCGGGTAGAGAGGCAGGAATTTATAAAGATGGAGATGCGATCGCCAAAGCTAGTAATCTTCATGGATGGGGAAGAACGGGAGGAGAAGCAGTCACGGCAAATAGTAAATACCTTTATATTGCCATGACACAGGGGGCGATCGACAGAATGGTGGTTCAAGATTATCCCCCCTCTCAAACAAACTGGCATTGTGTGAGACGCTACAACTTATCGGGAGATCCTGCTCCCTTTGCAGGTGGGCGTGGTTATGATAAAAGTATGTTAATTGTTAGTACCTCCGGTCAAGTAACTGGATTAGCTAACGCTGGCAGTGAGCTTTATATCAGCGATAGTGCCGCTAACCGCATCCGCGTCTATGATACCGAAACTCTGGCCGAGTTACGGAGTTGGTCAAACGATCGCCCCAAACAAATAGCTGTAGATACTCAAAGTAATTTATGGATTCTGCAAACGAAAGACGCGAGTAATCCTCCCAAGATTCTGCACTATTCCAAGACAGGAACCTTATTATCCCAGAAAATTACCGATGTTGTAGACCCTACAGCCCTTGCGATCGATCGTCAAGGTAGGCTATTAGTCACAGAAAATGGCCCTCGTCAACAAGTGCTGATTTACGATATCTCAGGAACCCCTAAATTAATAGGGACTTTTGGCACTCAAGGCGGCATTTATGCTGGAACTCGCGGAGAAGTTGGAGAACTTAAACTCAACGGTTTAACAGGAGTGGGTACGGATAAAGCCGGGAATATCTACGTTAGTAATGATGGTTTTGGTGGTTCAGGAACCGACTTGAGAAAGTTCTCCCCTCTCGGAAAAATGCAATGGCAATTATTGGGTTTGCAATTCGTAGATAATGCCGATGCCGATCCAGGTACTGACGGACTGGATGTGTTCACCAAACACGAACATTTCATGATGGATTATAGTAAATCGAATGGACAGGAATCGACTTACAAAGGCTATACTGTCGATAAATTTCGCTACCCTGACGATCCGCGACTGCACAACCAAACCCATTCGGCGGCATCAGTTTTTGTCCGTCGAATCAAGGGACAACGTTTCTTATATCTTACGGGGATGTTTGCCCACCAGATTAGCGTCTACCGCTTTGATGGAGAAATTGCCGTTCCCAGCGCCATTTTTGCGAGGGATCATTCTACCTGGCCAACCAATCAACCAGCAACGGGAAGCTGGTTATGGCATGACAAAAACGGAGATGGCTCAATTCAAAGCAATGAATATGAAAGTTTAGGTGCAGAAGATGATTCGATTTGGGGTTGGGAAGTTGACAGTAATGGGGATGTTTGGCAAGCATCTGAATCTGGGGCGATCGGGCATTATCCTGTTCAAGGATTAGATACCTATGGCACTCCGATCTACAATGCTGCCACTTCCCAAAAAACACCGATGCCAGCACCTTTTAAGAGCTTAACAAGGATTAAGTATTTCCCAGAAACGGATACCATGTATTTGACAGGCTATACCAATGAGCGCCCGCATATTGGCAAAGAATGGGGTACCGTCGGCACGGAGATGGTACGCTATGATAATTGGAGCCAAAGTCGGAATATGCGCTGGCGTTTGGCTCTGCCCTATCAGCCTTCAGATAACCCCGATCCTAGTGCCAAATCTTTTATAGTGATTAAGGCGATCGATATAGCAGGTGACAGAATTTTTGCCGTTAGTTCTAAAACGGCCGAGGTGTATGTTTACGATACTGTAACGGGAACTTCGATCGCTCAGTTAAAACCAGGTATAGAAGTGGCAGGTGAAAGTGGCTGGGTAGATATCCCCTACGGATTAAGAGCTTTTCAGAGAAGCAATGGTGAGTATCTGGTATTTGTAGAAGAAGATGCAAAAGCCAAGGTGATGATGTATCGACTCGGACAAAGAGAATGAACGATCGATCTGAGAAAATCTCAGTCCGCAATGCTTCGGACAGTTTTTGAATTAGATCCTAAAACTCGCGTTCTACTATTGGTATCGGGTCTAGACAAAAGCCTGAAACTCTTGTTATACCGTTAGCTATTGAAAACTGTCCGAAGTATTGAGTCTAGAGAACACCCTAATTTCACTCCAACTCAAACTTTATTTTGTTTCGATACCAGAGCACTCACAATACAACTTCACCGTCTTCTCAACCATCAGTTCCACATCGAATGCCTGGGAAGCATACTCTGCACATTGTTTACCCATCTGCCAGCGAAAATCCTGATTCACAAGCTTTTGGATTGCCTTTGATAAAGCCTCTGCATCATCGAAGGGAACGATATAACCTGTTTTTCCTTCCTCAATCTGATCCCGAGCTCCTCCTCCTTCTGTCCGGATGGTAACTGTTCCACAGCTCATCGCTTCCGCCACTACCAAAGGACAGCCTTCTGAGCGACTCGGTAGAACAAAAATATCCGAGGCCCAATACACTTCCCGCAGCTCATCCACATACCCCAAAAAGATAAAGCAACGCGAATCATCATCACTAACAAAGGCATATTCTTTAATCTCCTTCTCCTGATGACCAGAACCCACAAATAAACACTTCAAAGACATTTCAGGAACAGCATTTCTCACTTTTCTAACGGCGTCGATCAAAAGATCATGACCCTTATTCCAATTGAGTCTGCCTACAAGAGAACATACCAGGTCTTTTTCCTCAAGTCCAAACTTTTCCCGTACCTTTTGTCGCTCTTCGGGACTGGGAGGACGAAAATATTTCGTATCGATACCATTTATAATCTTGCGAACCTTGGTTTTGTGAAAGCCCAAATCTTTCAGCAAAAATCTTTCAATATCTGAAGAGATTGCAATAAAGACTTTTGGGGCAAACAGCTTCAAAAATATGAGGTATTTTGTGATTTGCGGTCGCAATACCGTGTCCTTAAGTAGGGTTGGATCGTTACCATGTACTGATGGATGAAAGGTAGCAACACAATCTACGCCAGTGATGATTTTGAGGATGCGGGCCAGAAACAACATCGTGTATCCATGTACGTGAAATAGGGAAATATCGTATTTTTTTACGAGTTCCTTGATCCGAGTAATATGATCCAAACTAGGAAAAAGAGGTTTCAGATCCTCCAATATTACCCAGTCTTCTGATAAGTCTTTGAGTGCTTCAAAGCGGCTTACAAAACCTGCATCATAATTCACAGATCCCGCAATCAGGATAACCTTCCACCCAAGCGCTTTTAAACCACGAATCATACTCTCGCAATGGGAGGCAACCCCATCATTACAATCGACACGCTTTAAAAGAAATCCTACTGTTTTTTGTTTGTCCATTTTATGTTTTTTTTCCTCACAAACTGTTACCTTTGACACAGATTTTTTTGACTAACAACTGATGCTGTTGGCAAAAGTGTTACAATCATTTCTCATTAAATCTTACCACACTCAAGCATCAACGACAACTTTTTTTTTACGAGATATAACTTATACCCTAACAACCTAATTCTGTCATATTGTTAGCCCTGACACTCAAAACATTAATCTCATTTGAATCCGGCAATCCGTTGATGCTGGTAGTGCTTATTAGCTGCCATGCCTAGACCCAAAAATCCCCAGAAAACCATGCCAGAGATACCAACGATCACATTTGAACCAGCTAGCATCGGCAGGAAGCCAAAAACAATAGCACGAGCAGCACTGGCAAACGGATCGGACTTAGACTTAGAGCCTTGGAACAGGCTATAAAAAATTAGGAGTAGCCCACCTATATAAGGAATGGCTCCCATCCAGCCCAAGGTCAGAAGTAGTTCGATAATTCCACTATCGATCGGCTGAAGAGTTCCATTTCCCTTACCAATCACCTCACTCAGCGCAAGATTTAATGTTGTGCCGTAGAGGTTTGCTCTATCCTTTGCACTCTGATCGTCTTTAACGTTAGACAAACTGGTTATACGAGACTGAATAACTTGGGAAAATGGCTCGACTGTAGATAATGGTAAAACACATAGGACGATCGTCAGGATAAAAGCAATTAAACGAATCTGAACCCCGCCCTTTAGAGAAACGAGCAGGGTAATTAAGGCTATTATAAAACCTCCCCAAACTGTGCGTACAGATGTTAGCAGGATAGACAAAATACCAACTGCTAAAGCAGGAATCCGCAAAGTCCCTTGACCAATAAATAGCAAGATATTTCCCGCTAGCATTACTATTCCAAACTGTAAGGGCGCATTCATGGTACTCCACACTCTAAGTCCAAGGGGTTCTGGTTTTCCCATGCTGGTATATAGTTTGGTCTGTATCAGCCAGAAACGATCCCACTCAGGTGCAACTAAGTATTGATAGACGCCATAAGATGCTGTCACTAACACACCCCAGAGAAAAGTGCGCTGAATGTTTTGCCGATAGCTGGGGTAATCCCGCCAGTTCACAAATAAGTGGAAACCAAATAGAATGGGACTTACCCAACTCAGAAGAGAGACGATCGCCGGAACAGGTGAACCATTAATCATACCAACCAGAAAACCATAGAACACACCCATAGCAGATAGGATAAAAGGTAAGCCACCTTGTTCATATGCTTTGGGAAGGTTGCGGTAGAAAGTTACAATGGTGATCGTTGCCACCAGTAGAGGGGCTAACAACATGGGACTGGGATCGGTAAAAC
>JAJAYT010000614.1 GCA_026786085.1 Microcoleus sp. CAN_BIN18
AGAAACAGCCAAAAATCGAGAGTAAGATTTCCTTTGTGAGCTTTAACAACAATTGCCAGCACCAACAGTCCCAAGACATTTGTAATTAAAGTCCCGCCCAAAGTCGCAGTAATAGTCTGAGTTCGCATCAATCCCAATTTTGTCAGAATTGGTAGGGCTAAAAGCGTGTGGGTAGCGAAACAAGAAGCGACTAAAATTGCAGCCAGCCAGCTATATCCCAACAGCAGCATTGCTCCAGTCCCCAATATCATCGGTAGCGCAAAAGTAGCCAGCCCAAATATGATAGCTTTGTCAGCATTTTGTTTGAGGTCGTCGAGGCTAGTTTCCAGTCCCGCTAGGAACATCAAAAATAGCAATCCTACGGTTCCTAACAAAACCATAGTAGCGTCTCGTTCCAGCAAATTGATACCGTTGGGCCCGACAATTACGCCTGCAATAATCAAACCGACTATTCCCGGCAGTCGCAAGCGCTCAAATACTAGAGGGGCGATTAGCATGATTGCTAAAAGAACCAGAAAAACGGGAACTGGAGCGGTAATCGGGCCGGAAGCTAGCATAAATTTTCATCCTACATATTCGCACATAATTGCTACCAATCTTTTCCTAAAAAATCTAAATATCTATCAATCTAAAGAGGTATTTCGGAAAAATTGCAGCCGTTATTACTAATAACTCAATACGGTTTACTTAAAACTATCCATGCGGTAAAAATTATAAAAAATAAATACTGCGATTGCTTCGTTCCTCGCAATGACAATCTTAAGTGAACCGTATTGGCTAATAACTATGATTGACCGGGATTGACCCGGTTTATTCGCAAAATATCGGTTCGTAGTGAGGACTTTAGTCCTTATCTAAATCCGAGGGATTGTATTCCTCACTACAAATCTATTGAAAATCCAAAACCGGGAAAGGTTTTGCTGCTTCCATCTGCGCCGCCAAAGCAATTAAAGTTGCTTCCGCCGCCGGCCGCCCGATAATTTGAATGCCCACGGGCAAACCGTTATCATCTAAGATGGCCGGAAGTGCGATCGCAGGCAAACCACTAGCATTAAACGGCGGACAAGGAGCAACCCAATTAATAATCCGTTGCAAAGTTTCTTCACAACTCAAATCCGCCCACTCACCGATGCGAATTGGCGAGTGCATATAAGTCGGCAAAACTAACACATCAAAATTTTCAAAGAATCCCACAATCCGCCGTGAAATCACCTGCATTTGATTCACCGCCCGCAAATATTCTCCAGCCGAAATAGTTTTTTCCAACAACCAGCGATTCATCGGTTGCAAAACCTTACCCGGAATGCCGCTTGCTGCCGCCCCAGACTGCCAAATTACCGTAAAGGGTTCGATTAAACCCGTAAAATCGGGGCATCCCGGTTCGACATCGTGACCCAAATCTGCCAATAATTTTACAGTTTCCTGTACCGCTTGCTGACACACAGGCGCTGCCTCACCCACGGGAGCAATATTGGTAGAAAAAGCAATTCGCAGCTTGCCCAACTTTTCACCAGAAGCCTCTAGAAACGTGGGATTTGGGTCTGGGAGCCAGTACGGATCGCCTGTTGTGTACCCCGACATTACATCCAAAAGTGCGGCTGCGTCAGCCACGGTACGCGCTAGAGGGCCGTTGGCAGAAATGCCGCTTAGGTAGTCTCCGACTGGTGCCCAGGAAACTCGCCCGCGCGAGGGTTTAATGCCCACTAAACCGCAGGCGGAAGCTGGGCCTCGGATCGAACCGCCGCCGTCTGAACCTTGGGCGATCGCGCATAAACCCGCCGCTACAGCCGCTGCTGAGCCGCCGCTGGAACCTCCGGGCGTGTAGCCTAAATTCCAGGGATTGCGGGCGGGCCGGAAACCTGGGGGTTCGCTGTAAGGCAATGAGCCAATTTGAGAGGTGGCTGTTTTGCCCAGAATGTTAAATCCCGCTGCTTCGATCCGCCATACCACTGACTCGCTGTAGTTAGATATGTTATTCACCAAAGCCTGAGTGCCGTAGGTACAGGGAACGCCAGCAACTGGTGTTAAGTCTTTGATCGCAATTGGCACTCCGAAAAAAGGCGGCAATTCCTGTGATTTATTTAACCCGGCTAGGTGTTCGGTTTGCGCTGTCGCTAGCTCGATCGCCCGATCGGCCGTTACTGTAAAATAACTACCAAGTTTAGGGTTTAATCGATCGATCCGCTCCAAGTACAGATTGACAATTTCTAGAGGCGACACTTCCCGATCGCGGATCGACTTCGCTAATTCCAGGGCTGAAGTAAAAGCCCGATCGACAGAATTCATCGGTTTACGTCCTTAATGGTTTCGTTGAGTATTAATTTATACTTTATTTTTGAATAAAAATTGTTGGCTGACAAAAACATATTTCCCATGTCGAAAATCCATATTCGATAGTAGCTTGATTTTACTCGCATCCTGCAAGCAGCAGAATATTTCCTTACTGGTGCAACAGTGTGCTCTTCTTTTGGGATAAACTGATCGGAAGAGTCAAGCTTTTGTGCAAGAGACGCTCTTCGGGCGATCGGCATTGTGCAACTTCCACAAATCCTCTGTTCGAGTCAGCCTTCTCAGCAAACCAAGGTAGCGCATGTCAGGAACTCCGAGGCTCAAGCCACTGAGCTTGTAAGAAATTACAAGCTGTTCTGACCAGACCCCTCGATCGCGAGGAGACGTTATTTAGGTCACGACACCGGCGAATGCGACGCTAGTTTTCCGCTCTGTCATCTGCAATTAAACAGTTTTAAAGTCACTGAAACAGTGTTGCAGGTCTAACAAGCCTTCATAACAGGTCGAAGCGAACATTACCCCGTAAGGGAGATCGAGGCAACCATACCTCGAAAGGAGAGGTAATTATACCTCTCCAACCCCACAAGGGGATTTAAGGCGGTTTAAAACGCCTGTGTCGTTTCCCTCTCAGGTCTAAAGACACTGAGTTTCCCACTTACCGAGTGTTTTTTATGACACAACAGCATCCGCCAGCTCCTCGTCCACCCCTACCCGGTGCACCCCCACCCCCAGGGCTGCCCCGCCCTCCAGCTCCGGGTCTTCCCAGAGCAGCAGGAATGCCGCCGGCACCCCCACCGCCAGCACCAGCGCCCGCACCACCAGCACCAGCACCAGCGCCCCAATCCTTCGCCACACCTAAAAACGCGAGCCCCAGCAACGGCGAAAATCCGACTTTAAGAGACCTAGTAATCCGAGCCAAAGAAGAAGGAGTATCGGATCTTCACCTCGGAGTTAATGAATTCCCACGCTTCCGCAACCGAGGCGAGATTGCCGACATCGGCTACCCACCAACGGATTTAGATACGTTTTTTGGCTGGCTGCGCGAGTGCATGAGCGATGAAGAAATTGAAATTTTCCAAAAAAACTTAGACTTTGACGGCGCTTTCGATTTCGGCTTCGTCCGCATTCGGATCAGTTGCATGGACTCCTTAGCCGGCCCGGCGATGGTGCTGCGGCTAATTCCTGCCAAAATATTGACAATGGAGGAATTGAAGCTGCCCGAAGTCTTTAGGAAAATATGCGGCTTCCACAAAGGGCTGATTTTGGTGACGGGGCCGACAGGCTCGGGCAAGTCTACCACTCTCGCGGCGATGATCGATTACATCAACAAGACTAAAGCCTACAACATCATCACGATCGAAGACCCGGTGGAATTCGTACACGAAAGCAAAAAATCTTTGATCAAGCACCGGGAAGTCGGCAGACACACTCTCAAGTTTGTTAACGCTCTCAAAGGCGCTCTGCGGCAAGACCCGGATATGTTGCTAGTCGGAGAAATTCGGGACAGAGAGACAGTGGAAATCGCCCTCAAAGCCTCTCAAACAGGTCACTTAGTTGCAGGAACCCTGCACACCAATAGTGCTATTAAAACCCTGAACCGGATTCTCGATATGTTCGCAGCGGAAGAACAGGAAGCCATACGGGTTTCAATTTCCGAATCCCTAGTCGCGATTATTGCCCAACTTTTGTGTAAAACTACAGACGGCAAGCGAGCTGCTTTCCACGACGTTATGATCAATACCGACGTGGTTAAGGAATACATTCTGAAAGGGCAGAATGAGGAAATCAATCAAATTATGATCAAAGATACTTATGAAGGCATGACGACGATGAATAAGTCGCTCTATGGCCTTTATCAAGAAGGTCGAATTACCGAAGAACTTGCTGTAGAAAACTCGCCCTTCCCGAACGAAATGGCTCAGATGCTCCGAGGTCGAGTCTAAAAATCGAGTGTTAACTGTTAACAGTTAACTGTTAACAGTTATTGGTGTACTTCAATGAAAGTCGATCGCCCGATTTTGCCGAAAATTTTCAAAGGCATTGCACTATTTACGCCAGGGGGAGACTTAATCTATTGCATAGATCCCCGCAAGCAAACTCAGTGGCACTTGCAGTTATGTGTAGCTCTACAGGAAATACTCGGTTTGTCGGAACCGCCACATTTTCTGATACCTTGCTATACGGCAACCATTGACTGCTGGCGCGATCGCACCGATCGACAGTTGCGGGTTGCAGCCGAGGCATACCCCCCCGTGCTGCGACATCAAACACTGCTGAATGCCATTTTTGGCACTGGGGACTTGGTTTGGGAGGCCCGCAGCGACGAAATCTGCGAACCAATGGCGATCGCAACTTATCATGAACAATTCCCCGAACTTTGGGAAAATCACGATTTAGTTGTACAATGTCCGGTCGCCCAAGGTCGATCGGACTCCCATAGTTCCACGATCATACCTCCCTCCCGCTTCCGGCAATCTCCGCTCTTACCGCCAACCAAACCAACAGCACTCACCCCACCGCCACCAACTCAAGGGTACGTTTTACGCCTATTTGTTTCCGGCAGCAACCCCAGCACCCAACGCACCCTCGAAACTTTATACCAATTCCTAGAGCAATGTCTCGATCGCCCCTACACTTTGAAAGTAATTGATGTCTTAAAACATCCCGAACAAGCTGAAGCAGATCAGATTTCAGCAACTCCTACATTGATTAAAATTTGGCCGAAACCCGTGCGGCGAATAGTCGGCGAATTGGACGATGCTGCAAAAATAGTGCGACTGCTGAGCAATTCAGAATTTTAGATTTGGGCGATTATTAGAAGACCGGGCGGTTGAAACCGCGTCTACACAAACAAAACCCGCCTCCGCGGGTTGAAGAGTGCAGGGTTAAAATCACCCAATCTTACTAATTTTCTTCAAACCGGGCGGTTGAAACCGCCGTCTGCGGCTCAACCAGGAAGACAAACATCCGGCGCGCACAAATCGGCGAAATCTAAAGTTGTGACCTCCAGCGTATCCAACTCAACTCGCCGAATCACATGATTATTCGTATCAGCAATAAACAAATGAGACCCGATCGCACTCAACCCTGAAGGTTCAAAAAATCGAGCCTTGAGACCCTTAGCATCAACCAAACCAGCTTTACCATCTCCAATCATCGTGATACAGGTACCGCCCCGGTGGTCAATCCGCTTAATTTTGTGATTATAAGTATCAGCAACCCAGAGATAATTTTGAGCATATTCAACACCTAAACAGTGCTGCAACCTAACCTCCTCACCGCGGCCATCTTTATCCCCAAAACCAAACAATTCACCACTACCGCAGACAGTGCGCACTTTCGGATCTTCATCGATACCAACTGCCCGAATCGAACTAATTTCGCTATCAGCAACAAACAACTCCGATCGATTCGTAGAGAGGCCACTAGGCTGAGAAAAAGCAGATTCTGCAAGATTCCCATCAACACAAGATTCTCGGCCAATACCCGCATAATTGCCGATCGTACCAGTATCTAACGGCATTTCCCAAATTTGGTGCGAGCCCGCCATAGCGATAAAAAGTCGATCGCCAACCCTTTCTAAATCCCAAGGCGAATTCAATGCCGTTTCTAAACCCTTGCCGCTGCGAGGTGCAATTTCCTGACTTTGTTCGCCAGTACCAGCAATAGTTTCAACTTTCTGAGTCGTAAAGTCGATCGTTCTGAGAGCGTGATTTTCCGTATCAGCAACGTAGAGAATTTGACTTTCCGCATCAAAAGCCATACCTTGAGGTGCAAAAAACTCAGCCTCTTCAAAATTGCCATCAGTTAAACCCGGTTTCCCAGTACCAATGACGTGCAGCACCTCACCATCGATACTGCTGACAACAATGCGATTGTGTCCAGAATCGGCAATAAACAAGCAAGAACCGACCAAGTTTTGGATAACTGAATTAGCAGGCCCGGGCAATACAGTTTCATCTACAGATGCACTGTCCTCAGTCATTTCCCCCAACAGCGCCTCATGTTGGTGAAGCTGTTTTGCCTCCGTTGGAGCGATCGCAAATGCCAGCACTTTACCGGGAAAAGCCAGCGGTGTGGATACAGGTTTGCGGTCTTTTTCTAAGCTGAAACGAAGTTCTTTAAAGTCGATCGCATTTTTATCCTTGTATTCAGCAATTAACTTACCAACTAACTGATCCAGTGCTTCTCTATTGCCTTCGCCCGAAACAAAGCCGACGACATAACTTTCTGGATCAATCACCATTAAAGTCGGCCAAGCGCGAACAGCGTAGCTTTGCCAAACTTTCATCCCACTATCTACGATCACGGGATGTTCGATATCGTAGCGGAGGATAGCTTGGCGGATATTTTCTACTTCTTTTTCATTCTCAAACTTAGCCGAGTGCACGCCGATAACCGTCAGGGAATCTTTATATTTTTGTTCGAGGTATTTTAAGTCTGGGAGGACGTGCAAACAGTTGATGCAGCAGTACGTCCAGAAGTCGAGGAGGACGACGCGCCCTTTTAACGATGCAATGGATAAAGGTTTCTCGGTGTTCAACCAGGGGTACTTGACGGGGAATTCTGGTGCTCTGACGCGAGGCATGGGATCTCCTTGGTGGGGTCTGAGTAGTTTTTACACTTCTTTAATTTAGCGAGAAGTTTGGCGGGATGGGGAAAAAGCTGGTTAAACCTGGGCTTTTGGACACAGGCTCTCTGACCTGTGCCACAAGACGGGGACAAGGCAGGATGGCGAATTCATCCACTTTCAGGCTCTGTCAGGGAACGCCTAAAATATTTTATCTTCGATTTCTCCTCAATCACTCAAAGGCGATGGCTATCAATGTATACTTGATGTTGTATGCCAAATTTTTATGTACTTCTGATACACACATTCTGTCAGAACAGGAGATCAAAATGCCAAAAGCCCCAAAAACACCACTAGAAACAGAGATTACACATCAACAAAAAGAAGTAGCAGAAGCAGAAATTCGGGAAAAGAAAAAAACTATTGACTATAAAACAGTAGAATATCCAGTGGAAGTGCTTGTCAAGAAATACAGAGATGGACTAGATGAAGACACCAGTGAGTTGTATATACCAGACTATCAACGAGATATGATCTGGGAAGAAAATCGGCAGTCAAAGTTTATTGAATCTATTTTTCTAGAACTACCTATACCTTATATATTTGTGGCAGATTTGCGACCGAAGGAAGAAGCAGATGAGGATGATTTAGGTCGGTTAGAAATTGTTGATGGAACTCAACGTATCCGTACTTTAGACAGATTTCTCAATAACGATTTAAAGCTACGTGGACTAGAAAAGCTAAAGAATCTTAACAACTTCAAATTCATAGATTTACCGTTGGCAAGACAGAGACGCTTCAATCGTGTTAGCATTCGCATGATTGTACTGACGGAGAAAGCTGATGAAGAAACGAGACGGGATATGTTTGAGCGCATCAATACTGGTAGCGTTCAACTAAATGACATGGAGAAACGTAGAGGCATATCCCCTGGGCCTTTTGTAAATCTTCTTGAAGAACTTGGCAAAGATCCAAAATTTGTTAAATTATGCCCCATCTCAGAAGCACGTGTCCGTCAACGTGAACCCGAGGAATTTGTATTACGCTTTTTTGCATACTTAAACAACTATCAACAATTTGAAAGACAGGTCAATGTGTTTCTTAATGAATACCTAGAAAACTATAACAATTATGTAATGAATCAAGATGGTATGCGCTCTGAATTTGACAAAATGTTAGACTTTGTTGAAAAATACTTTTCTAATGGATTTAGCAAATCAAAAGGTCATGTCAAAACACCAAGAATTCGATTTGAAGCAATTTCTGTAGGTGTTGCACTAGCCTTAAGAGAAAAGAGCGATCTTGTGCCAAAGTCAATGACATGGCTTGACTCACCAGAATTCAAGGAATATACTACCTCCGACGCAAGTAACTCCAAACCTAAAGTAATTAAGCGTATTGAATATGTTCGTGATCAACTTCTTGGCAAATCATGACTAGCACATTATTTGAAGACTTCAATGAGCGCTCTAGAGAAGTCAGTAAATATTTTATGTTCATAAAGAGTTTAGAGCAGGGAACTACTAAATTAAGTATTGGAGACAATAGACCAAAAATAAAAGAAATTGATTCTGAGTTAGTCGAGACGTTAAAAGCTAGTGGGTTTCTATTGCTCTATAACCTAGTGGAATCAACAATGCGAAACGCGATCCAAGCAATATTTGATGAACTACAAGGTCAAGGAGTTTCCTACGACCAAATTAGACCTGAACTTAAAAAAATTGTCCTCAAGAACTTAAAAAAGCGAGATCCTGACAAAATATTTTCAAGCATAACAGCTATTTCTATTGATATTATTATTGCTGGTTTTGATAAAGAAGATATTTTTTCTGGCAACCTAGATGGGAGAAAAATAAGAACAACAGCAATTGAGTATGGATTTTCTCATCAGACTAACTATGCCAAAACTGGGAATGGCAGTGATTTACTCATTATTAAACAAAATAGAAAAGATTTGGCACATGGTTTTAAATCTTTTGCAGATGTAGGCAAAGATAAGACTGCCAATGAGTTATTAGAAATCAAGAATAAGACAGTCAGATACTTAAGGGAAATACTGCAAAATATTGAACAATATTTATCAAGTCAAGACTACTTAGATTCCTCTACTTCAGGCACTCCTTAATTAAACCGTTCAATATGATTTAGTATAGTATGAGCAATTACTTGACCAAGTTTCACAGGAACAGCATTGCCAATTAATCGCCCTACTAGATCTACCCCCACTGGTTTATCATGAGCTACAAACTGATATGCTGGTGGAAAAGTTTGTAATAAAGCTGCTTCTCTCAGAGAAATAGCCCTATCTTGTTCGGGATGACCAAATCGACCATTACCAAAACCAAAACACTGTGTAGTAATAGTTGGGCTAGGTTTATCCCACTCCATTCGACCATATACTCCAGGATAGGTTTTACCACTCTTTTTTAGGTGGCATTTTGCAATTAAGTCTTCAGGCCAATCTCGCCAAGTTCCTCCAGGTTTGGAAACACGAATACGGCGCATATTTAGAGCCGAAAGTTTACTACATCTATGTAGTTGATCTATTTCGGAGAATTGACCTGCTGAAAGAGGTTCAAGGTGTTCAATAGTTTGTCGTACAGTTTTGTATACTTCTGGCTGATGTGTCGCTGGAATTAAATTAATTTCGCCAAATTTTGAAGCAAGTAAGACTAATCGCTTTCGAGATTGAGGAATTCCATAATCTAGACAGTTAACTTCATAAGATTTAAAGTAATAATTTGACTTTTTTAACTCGGTAAGAAATTCTTCAAAAACAGCATGATGTTTTAACTGAAGTACATTTTCCATTGAAATAATATCCGGTTGGCATTCTTCAATGAGACGAGCAAAATCGCGGCATAGTGTCCACTTCAATTGTTGATCGTTGTAGCGTCTTGAATAACTTGAAAATGGTTGACAAGGAGCGCATCCTGCTAAAATATTTATACTACCTTTAGAAAAATGTTCTGCCAAATCAGAACTGCTGATATTGGCGACATCTTGTAATATGAATTTTGCTTTGTTGTTGCGTTCGTATGGAAATTCACACGCGGGATCGATATCATATCCAGCTTTGACTGGAAGACCTGCTTGTTCAAACCCATGCGTTAGTCCTCCAGCACCACAAAATAAATCTACTGTAGAGATGCTTCTAGTCATTAACTCCCTCTTGTTAGGATATCCGACCCAAGAGGGTAGTCTAGCGTATTTGACTACGAACTACAAGACTACGAGTTAGTAGATTACTTTTGCCGATCGTACCTCATGCGATTGAAAACTTTTGTATACTAACGATTTGCAAATATTCCGCCCAGATTTGTTTGTGAAAACGGCAGTTTCAACCGCCGTTTTTTCACCTAACAGCAACCGCCGCCGTTATAGTGCCAAGTCGAATCAGTAATCAACACCTTATCCGGCATCAATCCCCCCAACTTCCCAGCCGTTTTATCACACACCGCCGCCGGAACTCCGCGCTGCAAAACGTGACCAGCCCCGTCATCAAACCACTCTTCAGACCCCGCATAAATCGCCGTCTTGCCCGTGAAAATGCAAGCGCCATCTGGGGGGATGTCCACTTTGAAAGACACTGAATCAAGGCTTTCTAACAGCAGATTTGCATCCAATTTGTAATTGTGTTTGTCCAGCAACCTATAAGGACGGCGCGCGCGAACCTCCACTTGCCCAAAGCCCACGTCTACCAGGTGTTGAACGTATTCTGCGTATGTCAAAGCACCCGACAAACACAAGGCCCGCAAGCGTTGATCGTCTTTCAAATGCTGCGGAATTGGCCGAGTTGCGATCGGATCGCTCATCAACAACCTGCCCCCTGGCTTCAACACCCGATAAGTCTCTTTTAATGCTTTAGCTAAATCCGCAGGTTCAAAGATATTAAACAAGCAATTTTGTGCGACAACATCGACAGAAGCATCCGGCATCGGCAACGCAAAAGCATCGCCTTCCCGAATTTCCACAAAACTAGCATCAAACCACTCATTCTCGTGGGCTGCCTTTTGCAAGTTGCGTGCAGCAGCTTCTCGCATTGCTGCAACCGGATCGACGGCAATCACCGATCCTTTGTGTCGAGAAAAATAAGCAAATTGCAGCGCTTCCAAACCGCCACCAACGCCTACATAAAGCACGGTTGGATTGCCGACAAGTTCGGCGGCGTGAACGGTTGTGCCGCAGCCGTAGTTCATTTCTTGCATTTGTTCGGGAATTTTTAATCCTGGCAGTTGCAAGGGGCTGCTTTGGACGCAGCAAAGACCGATTTGGGGAGTTTCGGCAACGTCGCTGTAGAATTTGGCTGCTGTTTCGAGATAGGTCATTTTCGATTTTCCTGGTTTGTGTTTTTGACCGCAGATGCAGCACGGGCGGGACGCCCATGCCACGAATAAGCCCCGAAAGATTTTGTTAGGTGGCAAATTCGACTTTTTGTTCGATGCAGCACGGGCGGGACGCCCATGCCACGAAGAAGCTCAGAAAGATTTTGTTAGGTGGCAAATTCGACTTTTTGTTCGGATTTGGGCTGATTTTCGGGTTCGGAAACAGTTTTTTCGGGAGCAGCTAAGTCGGCGGTTGGCTGGCTAGGAGTTTCATCGGCAACTGGTGGCGCTGGCGGTACAAGATTGGGAGATTGTTCTGGTATTACAGGAGCGACTACTTTTGGTACTGGAGCTTTTTCGGTTATTTCTGGTAGGGTTGGCGGCTCTGAAGGAGTAGCAGGTTCGGGATCTTGATTCAAAAAGTTGCGGAACCGATTGTAGTATCCTTTATATTCCTGTTTCTCTGTTTGGGGAGATGCTGTTGTTGCCGGTTCTATTATTTTAACTGGTGCAACAACTTTCGGGGTTTCTAATTGTTGAGTTGCTGTCGGTGTCGGTTCTGTTACTTGAATGGGTTTTATAACTTTGGGCGCTTCGAGTTGCGGGGTTGCTGTTGGTTTTGGTTCTATTATTTGAACGGGAGCAACTTCGGGAGCAACTGTTTTATCTAAGCTCGGTTCGGTTAGTGGGGTTTTTTCTAATTCAGGTGTCGGTTTTGGTTGGGGGGTTGG
>JAJAYT010000615.1 GCA_026786085.1 Microcoleus sp. CAN_BIN18
ATGCGCGATCGTCTGGTGCTTTATCTTGTTGGGGTAAAGCGCGATCGACTGTTGCTGTATCTGTTTCGAGTAAAGCGCGATCGACTGTTGCTGTATCTGTTTCGGGTAAAGCGCGATTCACCCATGCTGCATCTGTTTCGGGTAAAGGGCGATCGACTGCTGAGTTAGTCTCTGCGGTTATCGCCGCTAACTGCGGTATCTGAATCTTAACTGCTGCCAGTGCTGCGTCTGGGGTAGCCGCAGGGACGGCACTACCCTCTAGCGCAACTTCTGGAGTTGAGGTATCCTGAATTTGAGCTGTTGCTGCGATCGGCCCCAAAGGCACCGCCGCACCAGAAATCAAGAAAGACAGCCAAAAAGCTTTAACGGAGGTTGAATTCTTCACAAAAACACTCACACCACTTGTTGAAAATTAAATTGGGCCAATCTTAAACGATCAGATTGCTTATAAATGTATTTTATTTAACAAATTCTTATGAATATTTAAAATTCTTTGAGGAAGCGATCCATGCCCAATCATATCAAATTCGGTCGATTACCATAACAAAAACATTTCGTAGTGCGTCCTGGTGTCCGCAGCGAGAGCGGATTTAAGTTTTTACAGTTCGTAGTGCGTCCTGGTGTCCGCAGCGAGAGCGGATTTAAGTTTTTACAGTTCGCACTACGAACCCGATCGAGCGCGGTTAATTGATCGGAAATGATATAGCAGTTCTCAAAAAAGTGAGGTATGCCCTATGCCCTATGCCGGATAGTACCTCATCTTTCTGAGAAAGGCTATATCATTAATCACTGATGACTGCTGACTATTGACTAATGCCAAAAATGAAGTTTTTATTAGTTACAGATTTAGACAATACGCTCGTGGGAGATGACGAAGCAACTCAAGTTTTCAACCAGCGCTTGCAATCAAAACGATCGCAAATTTGTTTGATTTACGCTACCGGGCGCTCTCATGCTTCAACTCGCGAATTAATTGCCCAAAAGCAACTGCTATCACCTGACTATTTGATCGCAGGTGTAGGTAGCGAGATTTACCAAGACGGAACCATCGATTTAGATTGGGCAGAATATCTTTCTCAAGACTGGGATAAAATGGCGATCGCCTCTTTAGCTCAGCAGTTTAAGAAGCTTAAACCCCAATCCCTCAAAGAACAAAATCCTTGGAAAATTAGTTATTGTCTGGAACCAGCAGCAGAAAACAGCTCGACTATCCAGGAATTGCAGCAAAAATTAACTGCATCGGGACTGGCAGCTCAAATTATTTTTAGCAGCAATCGCGACTTAGATATCTTACCACAAACTAGCAATAAAGGCAATGCCCTGACTTATTTACAAAAGCGCCTGCAAATTCCATCTGAAGCAACATTAGTTTGTGGCGATTCTGGTAATGATATCAGTATGTTTGAACAGGATGTCCGGGGAGTAATCGTCGCTAATGCTCTGTCAGAACTCTTAGGATGGCATCGTGAATATGGTACCAAAAATCATTATTTAGCTGGCTCTACTTGCGCTTGGGGAATCATGGAAGGAATGACATATTTTTGGGATTTTTGATTTCCTAAAATGCTTTTAAAGGTTTGACCGTTCGGACTTCAGTCCCGATCAAAATTAGAGGACTGAAGTCCGAACGATCAAACACGGAGAGTGCGATATCATCAGCGTGTACTCGATCGCCACACCGCCACATGGAACAAAATACCTTACCCCTAGAGGTGATTCTCTCTCACCCCCGCCAATCCCTAGGCAACATTCGGCTGGATTGGACACCACAACCGGGGAACTATATCGATTTAGAAGGACAAACCTACGCTGTGTTGGAACGCCACCACCGCTATCAACTCAAATCCGGCCGCTACCAACTGCAAAAAATTGCCCTGTACGTGCAGTCAGCCCAACCGCTGACGGAAAGAACATTTGTCAGCGGCATCTGGGTTATTGGAGATGCTAGCTGCCAGTTAAATGCTCGATCGGAAATTCTACGCTGTGCCGTCAACCCCAATGGCCCGTGCGACGGCTGCCGCGATTACCAAAAGTGTTGATCTCGATCGAGCTTTACACAATTCTAGCTCGATCGCGCAACCGATCAGAGTGCCGAGGATCTCGGCATCTCCCTCAATTATCACAAACTATCTAAACCAAGTAGCAACTGTAGAACAAGATTTAAGTTGTTCCCGAAGGCGGTAATCTATCTTCTCATAGCTGTCGAGCAAGTCACGAATGCCAGTATGAATCAAATCTTCTATGCGCAGCAACTGCTCTGAAGAACAGCGAACCTGGACTGTGTGGTTCGACACAGACTCGCCGGAGTCGATCGCAATATACTTATTAGGAACTCGGCTCAGCACGTAAGCAATTAAATCCTGTCGCAAGCCCGAGGGCGAAAAAGCTTCTTGATCAGGATACTTGGGATAAGACTCCAAGATAATTTCTACTTCCTCTGTAACTACGCCCAAGGTAATATTGACAAGATTTTTCTGCATTTTACCGCTTCCCAAACACTGCTTAACTAATATCTTTGTTACCGTTCTCGATCTCGTCTGATTTATCCTGAATTTTAGCGCGCTAATAC
>JAJAYT010000616.1 GCA_026786085.1 Microcoleus sp. CAN_BIN18
CTTGGGTAGGGGCAATTCATGAATTGCCCCTACCCAAGGTTTCATACCTCAATCCAGCAACGCCAAAAAGAGTACCCGATCGAGGTCTAGAAGCTTTGAGGTACTCAGCTTATATTACCCTTATAGTCTCAAAAATAAGTTGACATGACAACAGCTTTGGAAATCGATCGCACTCCTGCACGTTGGAGGGCGATCGGCTTTTACGCGACTTCAATCGTCTTTAACCTCTGCTTGATTTGTCAGTTATTAACGGTTGGAGTTGCCTACTTCAATAATCCTGCATGGTGGAATATTCATGTTTTGCTAGTGCGAGGCTATGGTGGATTGTCATTAGTATTACTGGGATGGTCGTCGATCGCCCCATTTTCACGCAGAATACGACATCTCGCCGCAAGTCTACCCGTGCTGCTTGGACTACAATTTGCCAGCATTCATCTAAAAAGTCCTCTTCATCTAGAGATATTACATCCTCTGATTGGATTTACGTTACTCTATGTTTCTTCCAGCCTTGTACATCGCATATCGCGCATTTTATCGTCCAGTAACAATCAAAATAATCAAATCCGAGAGGTATAAATGACACAAAATGCAATCTTCAGCCCCTTCTTTGCAACAGTGTTTCTAACACTGCTAGTCTGGGTGTATATGTACATCCGCCGGATTAGTTTTATCACAACTATAAAGCTCGATCAAAAGGATCTTGTTGTACCGGGCGCACTGGCGCAGATATCGCCACCAAGTGTATCCAATCCATCGGATAACCTCAAGAACCTGTTCGAGATTCCGATAATTTTCTACGCGCTTGTCCTATACCTATTCATTACGAAGCAGGTAGATACAGTGTATGTGAATGTCGCGTGGGTCTTCGTTGTGTTTCGCGTATTGCATAGCGCTGTCCATTGCACGTTCAATCTGATTATCCTGCGGTTTTACCTCTACCTATTTTCCACGCTTGCGGTGTGGTTCATTGCGATCCGCGCAGCCCTGATCCACTTTGGCACGTAGGTACGCTATTACCAGTGGGTCGATCGCTCTTTTAGTTTCTAGCCTTATTGTTATACGAAGAGTGCGGTCTTCAAAAAGGGCGATCGCGCCCTCGCAAGCTGTGATTTGAACGAGACTGAGGTATCATGTCTATAATAGGATCAAGAAACTACAAAAAAGAGGAAATGTATGCAAACAATCCTTTTGAGTCGTGAAGAAGTCGCGCGTCGCGCGAAACATTTGTATAAAAACACCATCCGCCAAAAAATAGAGTTAGAAGAAAATATTGGCAAGATGGTCATCATTGATATAGAAACAGGTGACTACGAAGTTGATGAAACTGGGCTAAAAGCCGCACATAATCTGAGGGCAAAGCATCCGTATGCTCGACTTTTTGGCATTCGTATTGGTTACAATGTGGCTGCCTCGTTGGGTGGTGTAATAGAGCGTGTCAACAAGTGATTTCTGGTATTGTGACTGAACCGCAGCCAAGCCGATCGGGAAAATGTATCAAACACACTGCTACAGAGTTCAGATCCGGCCGCTCATGCCCTGGGTGTCGAGATGAAACAGAACCTGGAAGCAGATTAGCCCTGCGATCGCACCATTGCTGCTTAACTTTAGGATCAAGGGAAAATTAAACATTTAGCTGTGACTAATTTAAATCATGTTTGAGACGCACCTGCTGTGGGTTCAATTCTTGTCTTAGGCTGGAAATATCCAAACATTAGGCAGATAATTCTAGAGTGTCTAATTTGATACTTGATGCTGCAAAAGTCGATCGGCTAAACACTATTTTTGAGAAATCTAGGGACTTGCATGAGTCGATTGGGGACTGTGGCGACAAATATCGGCAGTGAGGCGGTCACGAAAATATATCGATTTGACGAGGCAAACAGACACAAAAGATATATCATAATCCTAACCAGATCATTTCTTCCCAGATATGTTCTACTGTTCTAACCCCAAGTGCTCTCATCCTTTCAATCCCGACAAGTCTAAATTTTGTCAAAGTTGTGGATCGCAAGGCCTCACACCTCTATTCAGAAACCGCTACCGCGTGATTCGACTGTTGGGCGAGGGGGGATTTGGCAGAACCTATGAAGCTGTAGATATCGATCGTATGGACGATCCCTGCGTCATCAAGCAGTTTGTGCCCCAAGTTCAGGGAACCTCAGCACTTGAAAAAGCCACAGAATTGTTCCAGCAAGAAGCAAAACGACTTTACGAACTAGGCGAACATCCCCAAATTCCTCGATTAATTGCTTATTTTGAACAAGACAAGCGGCTGTATTTAGTACAAGAATTAATTGATGGGCAAAATTTACTCGCTGAATTAACTCAGCAGGGCGTCTTTAGCGAAGAAAAAATTTGGCAGTTGCTAGCAGATATTTTGCCGATTCTGAAATTCGTGCACGATCGCAAAGTCATTCACCGAGACATCAAACTAGAGAATATCATCCGCCGCCGCACATCCATTCACTCATCTCCAGCAAACGCGGGAAATTTTCGCAATTCAGCTTTCCAAAGGAGAGGAAGACGCGAGTTAGTTCTGATCGATTTCGGAGTTTCCAAGCAGGTGACAGGATCGCTAATGACTCAAGTCGGCACTACGGTAGGAACGCCCGGATATTCACCGATGGAACAAATGCGCGGCCAAGTTTTCCCCGGAAGCGATTTGTACAGTTTAGGAATAACCTGCATTCGGTTGCTAACAAAATGTCTACCAAGAGTTGACGGTTCAGATGACCTTTACGACCCGATAAACGGTGGCTGGATTTGGAAAGAAAGGTTGCCAGCAGGTACAAAAATTAGCAGCGAATTGGCAATAATTTTAGATAAGTTAATTCAAGATTATCTCAAAAATAGATATCAATCCGCTGATGAAGTAATCAAAGCTTTAAATCTCTATTCTTTACCTCCCCAACCCCATGTTGTCAAGGAGGGACAACTTGGCTTAAATTCTGCTCGGACACCAGGAACCCTACCTCCCCTAAATGCCTATCTGACGGAGGAAGGACAAATCTCCATCAATAGTTCGCTCAATCAAAGCAGGCAAATCAACAGTAATATCTCTGTCAATCAAACGAAAAGACATAACACGAATTTGCCATTTAACCAGGGTTCACAGAGGATTGTTGCTGTCAAAAGCACCTTTGAATTCAAGGTGGTAACAGTAGACAATCGCGGGCAGCAAACTACTTTTAATAGTGGCAAGGCGCGTTTTTTTGAAGAACATCTTGGCAGTGGTACAGTCATGGAAATGGTATCTGTTTCTGGCGGTACTTTCCTGATGGGTAGCCCAAAAGATCGAGGTGACAGCGACGAAAAACCTGAGCACCCAGTAACTTTACCATCTTTCTATATTGGCAAATTTCCAGTCACTCAGTCGCAATGGACAGCAGTTGCAGCGCTGCCGGAAATTAAAATATTTCTCAATCCCGATGCTTCCCGTTTTAAAGGTGTAAATCGACCAGTAGAAAATGTATCTTGGTACGAAGCGGTGGAGTTTTGCGCTAGACTTTCTCGCAAAACTGGTAAGAAGTATCGCTTGCCTAGTGAGGCCCAATGGGAATATGCTTGTCGGGGGGAAACTGCGGGGCCGTTTCACTTTGGGGAAACGATTACCAGTGAGTTAGCAAATTACAACGGAAATTCTAATTATGCTGATGCGCCGAAGGGAGTTTATCGCTTTCAAACGACAGATGTTGGTAGTTTTAAACCGAATGCTTTCGGATTGTACGACTTCCACGGAAATGTTTGGGAATGGTGCGCGGATTCTTGGCACAATAATTACAACGGTGCGCCTGCTGATGGCAGTGTTTGGGACTCTGGTGGCGACTCTTCGCTGAGGTTGTTGCGCGGGGGTTCTTGGAACGATCATCCTCCGAATTGTCGCAGCGCGTGCCGACTTCGATATCAGCCGGATTGCAAGGCTAGTATTGTGGGTTTTCGAGTGGCTATTTCTGTTGTTTGATATTGTGTTGGCTTATATACTTCGTCGGGCGGCGCGGGTTTATGAAAATTTGGGCCTGTACGAGAGTAAATGAACGTACTCCTAGCTTAGAGGGGTAGATAAGCTATTGTGCATCTAGATTGTGTCTGGTGTTCGAGGGGGAGGGGCAGAGGATTTGACGATTTTTGATCGATCGTCGAAATATACAATTTAAATGCACAACAGCTTACCACCACCTGATGTCTTCGTGGTGTAAAATCAAACCATCACTAAAATTGCTCTGGTGGGGGTAGTGGATGCCTGTAGGATTGCCTGAATTTGTTGAGAACCCGGAAAATCGCTGTCCAGTTCTCCTGTTGCTCGATACATCTGGCTCTATGGCGGGAGAGCCGATTCAGGAGTTGAATCGAGGGATTGCAGCTTTTAAGGAGGACATACTGAAAGATACGAAAGCCTCCCTGAGTGTCGAGGTAGCGATAATCACCTTCGGCCCAGTGCGCCTGATCCAAGATTTTGCAACCATTGACCAATTCACACCGCCACGACTGGAGGCTAGTGGCAAAACTCCAATAGGTGAGGCTATTGATTGCGCTTTGGATCGACTCGAAGCCCGCAAGGAGACTTACAAAGCCAACGGTATTCAGTATTATCGCCCTTGGGTGTTCTTAATTACAGATGGAGCGCCGACTGACACCTGCTGGCACTTGGCAGCGCAGCGCGTGCGGGAGGATGAGGCAAAGCGTCGGCTTTGTTTCTTTGCCGTTGGCGTACAGGGTGCTGACATGAATACTCTCAGGCAAATAGCTCCACATGAACGTCCACCTGTGTTGCTGAATGGTCTAGATTTTCGTTCTCTGTTTGTGTGGTTGAGTACCTCGATGAAACGGGTTTCGAGTGACAAGATAGGGGTGGCTGTGGCGTTGCCACCTGTCGGATGGGGTCAAATTACTAGCTAGATGCTGAGGATATTTCGTGGATTGGAAAGCGATCGCACGTTCCGCAACAGGAACGAGCCACAAAAAACAGCAGCTACCCTGCCAAGATTACGGACATTTTATCATCTGCCACAATGTAATCTTGGGGGCAGTTGCGGACGGAGCAGGTAGCGCCAAATATTCCGATGTTGGTGCTAAGTTGACGGTCGAGACAGCACTTAATGAACTATTGCAGCTTGGGGAGTACACCCTCTATTTGCATTATTCCCCTCTACCTCTCCCTGATGAACAAGCTAGAACAATCTTTACCAATACTTTAAAGAAAGTAGTAAAAACTTTGCAAGAACAAGCAGCTAGTAGCGATTACTCAGTTAATGACTTGGCTTGTACTCTATTAGTATTTTTGGCTACTCCGAATTGGGTTGCTGCCATGCAGATTGGAGATGGATTCATAGTGGCGCGTCTTCAGGAAGGAGAACATCAACTACTTTTCCCCCCAGATAAAGGTGAATTCATCAATGAGACAACATTTGTCACCTCGGCAAATGCCTTAAACGAGATGCAAGTGCGTGTTCTACCAGGTCAGCAAAAGTTTATTTGTGCATCAACAGATGGACTGGAGCGAGTAGCGATTCGGATGAGCGACTGGACACCTTTTTCGCCTTTTTTCCAGCCACTTGAAGAATATCTGGTAGAAACCAGTAACCCCGAACTGGAAGACGAATATATTAGAAATTTCCTTGACTGTGAAAGGCTAAATGCTAAAACTGATGACGATAAAACCTTGCTTTTGTGCCTTTATGACGACGATAGTAAAGTGAAATGACAGTTCTTATTTGTGCCAGTACAGGTCAACCGATCGCCCTAGTTGAACAGATAGCCAGCAGTGGTGAAGGAACCGTTTGGAAAACAGATCGCAATGGCTATCTAGCCAAAATTTATCACGATTCACACCACGAGCGGGTTAAGAAGCTGGAAGTCATGGTGGAGAACCCACCCAAAGAGCCTAACTCACACCTTAACCATATTTCTTTTGCTTGGCCCCAGGAACTACTGAGAGATCGGAATGGTTCGGTGTTAGGCTTTTTAATGCCAGAGATCAAAGATGCAAAAGAATTACTAGATGTGTATAATCCACAGCGTCGTAAGAAGCTGAAGCTTGAGGTTGACTGGTATTTCCTCCACACGACAGCGCTAAATATTGCCTCATTTATTCAATTAATTCATGCCAAAGGCTATGTTTTAGGTGACATTAAACCACAAAATATTCTGGTTAACGATCGTGCTTTACCTTCGATTATTGATACAGATTCTTTTCAGGTTCGCCATCCTAATACAGGCGAGGTGTATCGCTGCTTAGTGGGTACAGAAGGATTCACCCCTGTAGAACTGTTAGAAAAAGATTTTCATACTACAGATCAAACAGAAATCCATGACCGTTTTCGGTTGGCAGTAATTGTTTACTTACTGCTGTTTGGCGCTGAACCGTTTAAAGGAATATGGGTAGGGGAAGGAGATTCGCCGGAACCGAGTGAACTAATCCGCCAAGGATTTTGGCCTTATGCCCCAAACAGTTTGATCCAGCCTGGCCCAGTGACAATTCCCCTTGATGTTGTGCATCCTGAGATTCAGCGATGCTTTCTCAGATGCTTTAATGATGGGCATACAAAACCACATTTGCGACCAACTGCTGAGGAATGGTACAAAGCACTGGAAGTTGCGATCGCTGATTTAACCGAGTGTAACCAGATTACCAACCATTACCACAGCAAAAGTTATGGTAAATGCTATTGGTGCGATCGGGCTGCCCAACTGGGAGTCGATATTTTTCCGGGTGTTCCCAGGGTCAAAATACAGCCTACTGCTACTGTACCATCCTCACAATCAAAAGTTTTTGCAGCCGATAATGTAGCCGAGTTGCTTAACCAAAAAGGAAAAATAATTACCGTTGTAGGTCGAGTGTTTAGCACTATTTTTAATATTAAAAATAATCAGCAGCAGTCTTTCTCTATTAATTTTGATAATCCTACATCTTCAAGCTGCAAAGATGGGAGTTTTAGGATAGTAATTTCGGAGCAAGGCTTGCTAAAATTAGCGCAAATTCAAGGGATTCAACCAGAAGAATTAAAAGCTTGGAAAGGTCAATTTATAAAAATTACTGGTCTTTTGGATATTTATCAAGCTAAAAAACGTTGCTTTACTCAAGTTAGATTAGAAGATCCTGCTCAACTAGAGTTACTCGCTGAGCGTGAAGGTGAAAAGTTACTTGGACAAGTTTTCACTCAACAACCTTCTCTAGTAAAACCTACTCAATTTGCTTCTCAACCATCTGCAAAAGTAAAACCCAAAAAAGTTATCTACAATAAATATTCGAGGAAGGAGTTAATTGCTAAGCGTTTCCCCGATAGAAGTCTGAAATATTAGGATTAATATTCAAAGCTTGATTATAACATTCAATAGCAGCATGATGATTATATTGAGCAGTAAACTCGATTCCCTGTTCATAATAGCCCATATTTTTATATCCAAGACTATCAGAGTGCTCAGATAGATTATAGGCAAGCTTTGCACTTAGATTCTAGCGACAAGAAAGCTGAATACAACCTTAGTGTTACTCTTAAGTATCTGAGAATTTTTAATAATTGGTAGAAATTCATTCAACTTTAGAGTATTAGTCTACATCACTTTTCCTTGAACCCAAAGTTCCTGCCAGTTATAATTTACACTTGTCACTGCAAAATCTGGCTTTTGCTGAAATGGACGATCAACATAACGCACAGTACAATTATTCAGAGATAACTCTGCTGACTCAGAAACTTCCACCAAAGCCAAGATATAACTATCAGGTTTATTCAAAGCTGCAATAATTTCATTTTTCGTAACTGTCACCGTACACGCGCCCCGAATTCGACCTTTGACCTCGATAAAACGCAGCCGATTTGTGCCGGGGATGCACGATTCAATATCGTAACCACACTTATCAGCACTTACATCCGTTGGCTGAAAACCTAGTTTTCGTTCTGCTGCCATCACTGCTGCCATCGCCAGCTTCTCTACTCGCTCTTTTTCTCCTGCGAAATTACCTGGAGTTCTTTGAGTTTCCCCTTTCAACTGTTGAATCAAAGCCACAGGTACAATCAATGCACCGCCCAAAACCACTGGCGGTTTAGCTGATATATTACGTTCTTGCTCTAACTCTGCTAGTCGGTTTTCCCGGCGTGCTTTAAGTTCTTCTGATCTCCGATAAGCACGATCGTAATTGAGTTGTGCAGTCGCTTGCACCCCAATTCTGAGCCGAAATTTTTCAGCTTGATTCTCGCAGTAGTTAATTTCTGTAGTCAGTCGCTCTTTTACAGCTTCTATTGTCTTATTAATCCGCTCCGTCCGCTGCTGTTGCACTTCCCCTTTATGCAGGGGAACTAGGTGTTGAATGGCATAATCTCGCGATTGTTCCTCAATTCCTTTCTGTAGGATTGAAGATTGATCCATCAAAATCTTTAATATCTGGGGTAGCAAAGATTGTTCAGATTGCTGCAAAGGTCGGTAATCTAAATAGGGCGCGTAACCGGCATTTTTAGCGTGACCTTCTGAGTCAATCTCTACATACTGCATCTGCCTAGATACAACTCTGAAATTGCCAGACTTATCCTTACGAGCATCTTGAATAGAATGTTCTAGGTACACTAAAATGCGAACTTGTTCAGTCAAGTCATTCTCATCCACAAGGATACAGCCTTGTTTTAGTAAAGCACGGTAGGGTTCCAAGATTAAATCTATTGTGTGATTTAAGAGTGGATGACCGGGATAGATAAACTCAGCAGATGGTTTATCCCGGAGATGAGCCTGAGTTTTCCCAAAATAAATGTGACGGTAAGGCTTAGGTAATCGGTTGCGGAGACTAACTGGAATAGAAGTCACTTCATAACGTCCTGATTCACCTTCCTGTATTTTTCCATCAAGCTGTCGAAAGGCTGCTACAAAAAAGTCTACTATAAAGTGGGGTTGTAGTTTATGCACTTCTGCTCGTTCAAGATTTTCATAAATTTGACGCAGTTTAGAAGTGTCCACCAAATTATGATAAAGTGACCGTTTTTTTAGGATATTTTCAAGATGCTTTAGATTAAGTTTCTCCTCAATAGCCTGCTCTAGTTTCGCTTGTTTGTCGGGTGTATCACCATAGCGGATAGCCTCAATTAAAAGTTCTCCTAGTTGTTTACCATTGATCGCCTCTCCTAAGACATCAAAAACTTTACCTCCTAGTCCTTTTCGCGCCACTTCTAATTTTTCCAGCACCCTTTGGAACACTTGTCCCTCTCGTGTATCTGCTGCTACCAAGTTCCAGAGATGGCAGATTTCTGTTTGACCAATCCGGTGAATGCGTCCAAATCGTTGTTCTAGTCGATTGGGATTCCAGGGCAAATCATAATTAATCATTAAATGGCAAGATTCATGGAGGTTAATCCCTTCACCGGCAGCATCATTAGCCACTAAAACCTGCACCGTAGGATTTAGGTTAAATGCGTCCTGTATTTTCTGGCGATCCTCTTGTTTGATACCGCCATGAATGGTAGCAACTGCTTTTTCGCCTATGATTTCTCTGACACGAAGTACCAAATAGTCCAAGGTAGCGCGATGTTCAGTAAACACAATAATTTTGCGCCTTTCTCCCTGAGAGTCAAACATTTCTGGATTATTTGTAAATAGCTTAGAAAGCTCTTCCCATTTTGTATCAGTACCGCTTTCTCGCACTTCTTGTGCCAATTGTACCAATTTTTCTAGCTTATTAATTTCAGCTAAAAGTTCCGCAATAGTTGAAGCTGCCGTAGCTTGATCTACAAATTCATCTTCCCGATTTTCTCTTTCAACAACTGGTAAATCTTCTAAATCTTCTAAATCTTCTAAATCCTCTGAATCGAGACAAGTGAGTGTCTTCAGAAAATCTTCTTTTTGACGCAATTTCTTTTCCAATCGCTCCCGTCGCCCTTGCAAAGACTGGTAAATTGCTTCTGGAGATGATGCCAGTCGTCGCTGTAAAATTGTTAGGGCAAAACCGATGCTCGTTTTGCGTCCTTTTTCTAGTCGATCGGCCCTATTGAATTCTTCCTCTACATATTTAGTCACCTGTTGATAAAGCAGCGCTTCCAAATGTGATAGATGATAAGCTACAGAGTAAGATAGACGTTCTGGCAGAAGAGGCTTGCCTTCCAAATCTACTAAGTCTTCTTTTAACATCCGTCGCATCATGTCAGAGGTGTCTGCATAATGAACGCCATTACGAAACTTGCCCTCGAAGCGATCGCGGTCTAGCAGCCCCATAAACAGTTGAAAATCTTCTTCTTTGCCGTTATGAGGCGTAGCAGTCATCAATAAAAAATGGCGGGTAGTTTCACTATCTGATAGAATCTGCCCAAGCTTGTAACGTTTAGTTAGCTTCACTTCACCCCCGAAGAAAGAGGCAGACATTTTGTGAGCTTCATCGCAGATAATTAAGTCCCATTCAATTGACTTGATATTTTCTTGAAGTTTTTTCTCTTGACTCGATTTATCTCGTTTTAATTTATCTACCCTAGCAATGACCAAGGGCATATTTTCAAAAACGTTTTCTGTGAGGGTGGTCTTGATGTGGTCGTTAGTAAGAATTTCAAAATCTAGTTCAAATTTCTCCTTGAGTTCTCGTTGCCACTGGATTACTAAGTTGCCAGGAACAACAATTAGACAACGCTGCAAATCACCACGCATCATTAGCTCTTTAATCAACAACCCGGCCATGATGGTTTTGCCTGCCCCTGGATCGTCAGCCAGCAAGAAGCGCAAAGGTTGACGTGGTAGCATTTCTTCATAAACTGCCGTGATTTGGTGGGGATACGGCTCGACTTGTGATGTATGAATGGCCAAGAATCGATCGAATAGATGGGCAAGCTGAATTCGGAGGGCTTCCGACACTAGACGAAATAAAGCCCCATCAGCATCGAACCGCCAAGAATATGTCAGGCGAACAATCTCTAAATTTTGCTCGTCTGACCGATCGAGTACCCGATCTCCTAGAAGACCGCTATCATCAGTTCGATATATTACTGTGAGAGCATCCGCTCCACATTTAGAGACATCTACTACCGTAACTGTGGTATTCGGTAGAATTCCCTTGAGCTTAACCCCTTTGCTTAATTCCTCAAGTTTAGCCATGATGAGCGCGATCTCCCTTATGATCTGTGAAAAGCTTGTAAATAAATTTATGCGATCGAGGATACTCCAGCGTTAAAGGAAGTCCAGTTGCTACCGAACTTGCACTGGGCAATACACGGGCACTATATCGTTGTTGCAGCAGCACTCCTCAATCCAGTTGAATCCGTTTTTGGGCGGGATCATTCTGAAATCTGAAATATTATCGTTAGCGACTGAGGCTTTATCTAAGTCCCTAACGATATTTGATACTGTTAAGGAAAAATGTTGCCTTAACTAGCTTTCTTCTGAGCAGCCACCATCCGTTCTAGACTCATAGCAGCCACACTCAACGTCACCACAGCCATGCCGAGAATTGCCACAGGCTGCAACTTCTCATTGATAATTACAAACCCAAAAAGTCCGGTCAAAGCCGGGCCCAAAGTGCCAATTACTGACGCTAAGGCCGCCCCTGCAAACCGAATGGCAAAATTGTTCAAAAGATAGCTAAATAGCGTCAGAACCCCTAAAACAACGCCTCCCACAATCAAACCAGGCCAAACATTTTGGTCGATTTGAGGAGCTAAATTTTCCGACAGGGGCACCCACAAACTCAGGGCAGAAAATACAAAAATCGCGGCGAAATTAACTAAACTAAAAGGAATTGGGTGCAGCTTGCCCGCGGCCATTTGCGTCAGCAATACGTAACCTGCAAACATAATCCCAGCACCCAGTGCCGCCGCGACTCCCACCCCGACATTGCCGCCGCCGGGAGCTGGCGCTGCAACTAAACTCGGCAACCCAGCTAAAATCAGACCCAAGGTAATCCCGAACATTGCCAAAATGCCGATCGTACTTGGGCGAGCACCAAACAAGATCCAAGAACCTAGTACGGTGACGATCGGGTAAATAAAGAAAATCGTAATTGCAATCCCGGCCGGAATATTGCCGATCGCCAAATAAATCAAAACCTGAGACAAAAACAGAAAAAATGCGCTTCCTAAAACCTTGCCCCACAAAGCTCGATCGCCCGACTGGAACAACCGCCTAATATCTTTCCACACAGAAGGATACAGAAACGTCGCCAAGATCGGCATCAAAGCCATCACCACGATCAACCGCATCAACAAAATCAACAAAGAATTTCCAAAACCTGGAGTCACAACTCCCGGAACTTCAAACAAGCCAAAAATCACCCGAGGATTTCTGCTTTTAATCAAAATTCTTAAACAAACATTAAACAGTGATAATACCACCGCTGAAGACAAAGCCAGCACCAAACCAGCCTGCATTTGAGAAGCCACTTTACCAGTTTCTGTCGGCGGCGCGGCTTGCTGCGGCGCAGCTCCAGATGTTGGCGGCAGAACTTGCGGGCGGACAGAATTAAGAGAATTAGTTGATTCCTCGGCATAGGAATCTTGAGCATCGAAAGGATTGTCAAGATATGCTTCTTCTTCTTCGAGTTCTTCCCTGATACGGTTTACGAGATTTTGTAAAAGTTCCTCGCCTTGCCGCTCTAGGGTTTGCATATTGTTGAGGCGCACGGAAAGCTCGCTTTCATAGCTGCTCAAATCTTGTTCCAGCATCTGGAAACTGCGATCGATCCTTTCATCCAGCGCAGCCAGCAACTCCGAGGCTCGCTCATCGTAGTTAGTAGGTGGCATCGGGATCGGGAATTCGCCACTGGGAATCGGGCTGCTGAGAGAATGTCCCGCATTAGCGCTAAGTTCGTTGAATCGCTGCACCAACAAATCTTGCAAATTTTGAGCCAAAACTTGAGCCAACTGCTTCAGCCACAATTGCTGCTGCTGAATGTATCGCCCAGACAGAGATTCCATTTGCTGAGACTGTAATTTGCGATATTGATCCCGGAGGTCTTCAATATCGTCAATCAGATGATTTTTTTCACTTTGCAGCCGAGTAATGTCCTGATTTAACTGACCTTTGACATTTTGATGCAAAGCGTCCAATTCCTGAATTACTGAGTGGAGGACTTCTTCTGCTGATTGTGCATCTTCTGGATCGTCTTTTGACGAGTATACGTTCCGCTGCGCCATTAGCCTATAACCTCTAATTTAAACTGCACGTTCCGTGTTCTTAAGTATTTTTGCAAAGTACATCCCAATTTCCAGTCATTTTATCTAAAAAGATGCCTGACACTGTTAAATCAATAGTAGTCGCTTGCGTTGGAGATGTAAAAAATTTGCGATCGCCCGAAGAACACTTTGTGCAACTAGAAATCATACTACAGCGCCATGCTGAAGCTCTCGAATCTGAAGTCCGAGCTTTGCAAATCGCCGACGAAACCGCCCAGTGGGCCGCTGACTCGAAGCGTTACTATAATTGGCGTTTCGCTCAAGTTTTCGCGTCTGTGAAGATTTTTCGTAATTGGGGTGCAGATGCTGCGGCTTGGAAGCTATTGCCCGATCGACTTTATCCCAACCGAAGCAACCAGAAAAATTAGCTTGTTGAATTTGTAGGGTGTGCATCGCGCACCGGTTGACTTTGACTCCCATCGCGGGGACATCGGTTCACACCCTACAAACTGAAACCTCGGCCAACCGGGCTTTCGGTGGGCGACAAGCTTGACAGGTGTGCAGTCCACACCCTACAAACTACTGCGTTTAACTACCTCTTCGGTGGGCGACAAGCTTGACAGGTGTGCAGTGCACACCCTACAAACTACTGCGTTTAACTACAATCTCAAATCTAAAATCCATTGGGCGATGCTAAAAATGCTAGCACCCAAACCTGCGGCGATCGGAATTGTCACCAGCCAAGCCGAACCAATTGACAGCAAAGTTTCCCAGCGTACTGTTTTCCAAGCTTTAATCAGTCCGACTCCGACAACTGCACCGACTAAAGCATGGGATGTGGAAACTGGCAAACCAAAGTCGGATGCTAGTAATACTGTGGTGGCTGTGGCTAATTCCGCGCAAAATCCGCCGCTGGGTTGCAATTGGATGATGCCTTCGCCGACTGTCGCAATTACTTTTTCGCCCCAGATGGCTAAACCGATGACGATTCCTACGCCTCCGACGATTAAAATCCACAGGGGAACGCTGAAATCATCTGAGGGAAAGGAACCTGTGCGCCGGATGTAGGCGATCGCAGCTAGGGGCGCAACGGCATTTCCTACGTCGTTGGAACCGTGCGCAAATGCTACAAAACAAGCGCTCAAGACTTGAAATCTCGCCATCTGTTGCTCGATCGCAGAGTGGGGGAGATTGGGAGATGGGGCAAATATTCCCTCGGACTTATCCGTTACATCCGTTAAATCCGTTACAGAATCCGTTGCTAACTGCTCTAATTTTTTCCAGCTATTGAATGTAAGCCCGATCGCCCCAATACTTCCAATGCCGATCGAAATATCGTGAATTGGGAGATTCCAGCCAAATGTATCGCGCGCGAAGTCGATCGCCCCTGTCTGCACCAAAGCCACATCGACAACAGACGGCAGTACAATTATCCCGAATACGCTCAGCAGTGCAGCACTCAGCCAAGGTATCCACTCGCGCATCTGAAATAGAGGATCTGGTCGATCGAGAATCCAATACTTCACCCCACTATAAAATAGTGCTGCTAAAACACCGCTGGCAAAAGGTGTCGCCAGCCAAGTTAGGGAAATAGTGCCGATAGTTGGCCAATCAACCGCATCAATTCCGCCTGCAACACAGCTAAAACCCGCGATCGCACCCACCACCGCATGAGATGAAGAAACCGGCAAACCTCGACTCGTAGCGATTTGCAGCCACAAGCCGCAAGCTATCAGCACTGACACCATCCCGATTAAAAATACTTGCGGTTTCGCAGCAAACACTTCTGCATTCACAACTCCTGTTGCCAGAGTTTCGGAAACCCCTTGCCCGAACAGCACTGCGCCCGCAAACTCTAGTATCCCTGCAACAATTATGGCTTGTCGCAGCGTGAGCGCTTTCGAGCCTACGGATGTCCCCATCGAGTTGGCGACATCGTTGGCCCCCAAGTTGGCGGCGACGTACAAGGCGAGGGCGGCGATCGCCCCCAGTTGGAGAAATTCGACCCCAGAAGTATTTAACATAGAAGTTTTTTGAGATAAAACTAGCAGTTCGATATATGATAAGGGATTGTGAGTTTTGGAAAATCCCATGAAAGGCGCAGAAATAATCCGTTCGATCGAGACGGCAGAAATAAATAGAGTCAAGGTAGAACTCAGCAAAGTTCTCCCCGAGATTTACGTCGGCGACACCGTGCGAGTCGGCGTGAGAATTAAAGAAGGCGCGAAAGAACGGGTTCAACCCTACGAAGGCACTGTGATTGCCATGCGCAATGGCGGGATTAATGAAACAATCACCGTTCGCCGCGTGTTTCAGGGCGTCGGTGTGGAACGGGTGTTTTTGATTCACTCGCCCCGCATCGCTACTGTCCAAGTCATGCGCCGCGGTAAAGTCCGTAGAGCCAAACTTTACTACCTGCGCGATCGGGTGGGCAAAGCTACTCGCGTCAAACAGCGGTTCGATCGCTCTCTGTAGGAATGCACCCAGCTTCCCCTTGGAGAGAGAAAATGGGAAATTGAAAAATTTCAAAAAAAGTTTCCCATTTCCGAGCGCACTGTGTTAAAATAGGAATCTAGAGGTTAAGCGAGTTTCAGCAACCTCACCTGTGCGCTCTTAGTTCAGTTGGTAGAACGCAGGTCTCCAAAACCTGATGTCGGGGGTTCAAGTCCTCCAGGGCGCGCTGAATCACCAAATTATTAATTCTGCCCGAAAGCGCCCGGATTATTGGCTGGAAACAGTCAAATCCGCAGTCTTTCGGGTAGAATTAGTTTTTGTGGGCGGTTCGCAAAAAATGCCATCAACAAATGCTCGGTGTGGCTTTTAAATCGTCGGTTTTGGCGATCGACAGTTACATCCTTATTAGTGGCTTGGGCTTGTAAAAAAGTGCTGGCGAAAGGATTAGAAATTTTGGACTTGTAAGTGGTTAGTGTCAAAAAATCAGATAGCCGCGAGCCACTCACAAAATCTAAAATCTAAAATCTAAAATCTAAAATCGCAAGGAGGATTCGATCGTGGCGAAAAAAGACGAAGCTCAAGAAACTCCAGAAATGACTGCGCCTGGGTTTGACCCTACGAGTTTTTTTAAGGAAACTAGAGAAGAACTCGACAAAGTGGTCTGGCCGAGCCGCCAGCAGCTAATTAGCGAGTCTTTGGCCGTGCTCTTGATGGTAATCCTCTCAGCAAGCCTGATCTATTTGGTGGATAACTTCTTTAACTGGGGCGCAGCAAAGGTGTTTGGGGCATGACTTTTGCATCAGAAGAATCTGAGTATTCCACAGAAGCGACTGGACAGGCAGCATCATCAGATGTGCCGGAAATTGACGCTCGCTGGTATGCTGTTCAAGTTGCCTCTGGCTGCGAAAAGCGGGTGAAGGCAAATTTGCAACAGCGGATTCAAACTTTGGATGTTGCCGATCGCATCGTTCAAGTCGAAATTCCGCAAACTCCAGCGATCAAAGTCGGTAAAGACGGTTCCAGGCGCCAGTCAGATGAAAAAATCTTTCCCGGCTACGTACTCATCCGTATGTTTATGGACGAGGATACGTGGCAGGTGATCAAGAATACCCCGAATGTAATTAATTTTGTCGGGGCAGAGCAGAAACGCCGCTACGGGCGCGGCAGGGGTCACGTCAAACCGCTACCTCTGAGTCACTCAGAAGTAGAACGGATCTTCAGAAACGCTCAGGAATCAGAACCAGTTGTCAAAGTATCGATGGCGATAGGAGACCACGTTGTGGTACTTTCCGGGCCGTTTAAGGATTTTGAAGGTGATGTGATCGAAGTTAGCCCGGAACGGAACAAACTCAAAGTTTTACTCTCGATTTTTGGGCGCGATACGCCTGTAGAATTAGAGTTCAATCAAGTTCAGAAACAGAACTAACTAATGGCAAAGAAAGTTGTTGCAGTAATTAAGTTGGCGATTACAGCGGGAAAAGCCAACCCAGCTCCTCCGATTGGCCCAGCATTGGGTCAGCACGGCGTCAATATCATGATGTTTTGCAAGGAGTACAATGCTAGAACCGCAGACCAAGCGGGTTTAGTCGTTCCAGTAGAAATTTCGGTTTTTGAAGACCGCAGTTTCACATTTATTCTCAAAACCCCGCCGGCGTCGGTTTTGATTCAAAAAGCTGCTGGCATTGATAAGGGTTCGGGAGAACCAAATCGCAAGCAAGTAGGGTCGATTACTCAGGCTCAGTTGCGAGAAATCGCTCAAACCAAAATGCCTGACCTTAATGCTAATGATGTTGACGCTGCTATGAAAATTGTGGCGGGAACAGCTAAAAACATGGGCGTGGCGATCGCAGATTAAAGCAAGAAGGAAGAAGGAAGAAGGAAGAAGGAAGAAGGAAGAAGGAAGAAGGAAGAAGGAAGAAGGAAGAAGGAAGAAGGAAGAAGGAAGAGAGAAAAGTTTTTTCTCATTCCCAATTCTTAACTTCTAGTCCAAGTTCCCAATTGCTAACCCAAAATTCCTGACTTTCAATTCTTCAATCCAAAATCCAAAATCGATCGATTCAGGGGGAGAAGCAAAGCTTCGCTAGGAATCGAACACATTTTAGATATCAGATTGGCTGACAAGTTCAATCCAAAATCTAAAATCTAAAATCAACTGACCCCAGGAAATAACAATGGCCAAGAAAGTATCCCGAAGACTCCAAGAACTTCTCAAAAAAGTTGAAGAAAGACCTTACCTACCTTTGGAAGCTCTCCAACTTTTGAAAGAAACAGCTACAGCCAAGTTTGCAGAGTCGGCTGAAGCTCACATCCGTTTAGGAATTGACCCAAAATATACTGACCAACAGTTGCGGACAACTGTGTCGTTGCCAAAAGGAACTGGTCAAGTAGTCAGAATTGCGGTGATTGCTAAGGGCGAAAAAGTTAAAGAAGCCCTAAATGCCGGTGCGGATATTGCTGGTTCTGAAGAACTGATCGAGCAAATTCAAAAAGGCATGATGGATTTTGATTGCCTGATTGCTACCCCAGACGTGATGCCATTGGTGGCAAAATTGGGCCGGTTACTTGGCCCTCGCGGTTTGATGCCTTCTCCCAAAGGTGGCACGGTGACGGCTGACGTAGCTCAGGCGATCAACGAGTTCAAAGGTGGTAAGATGGAATTCCGTGCCGATAAAACTGGCATCGTTCATGTTATGTTTGGCAAGGCAGCTTTCTCAGCGGAAGATTTGCTGGTCAACCTTCAATCTTTGCAAGAAACAGTCGATCGCAATCGTCCTTCTGGTGCGAAAGGTCGCTACTGGCGCAGTTTGTACGTATCCGCAACAATGGGCCCGTCGATCGAAGTCGATATCAGTGTCCTCCGGGATCTGAAACTTGATGCTGCCTAGAAAGAATTAAGCATTCGGCAGAAGGTAAAAGACTGCTTCGGCTGTCTGTGTAAATCTCTCGCAAGAATTACGCCAGATCCTTGCTAATGTCTACCTTCTGGTGATAGCCTAATCAAAAATCAATAAGCTGAAGACCGCAGGTGCCGATCGCTTAATTTCCTGCCGAGGCTGAAGAAATAAAAACTCAAGACTCAAAGATTAGAAATTTTCTATTTTTAACTCTGACTTCTTAACTTTTAATTCTCTGCCCCGGCTCGATGGTCGGGGTTTTTGACGGGCAATTTTCGATCCTAAAAGGAGGTGAAATAAGTATGGGCAAAAGTTTAGCAGTAAAAAATGAGATTATTGCAGGTCTCAAGCAAACCTTGAGCGAATCTCAATTGGTAATCGCGATCGACTACACGGGCTTAACTGTTGCTGAAATCACAGATTTGCGGCGACGTTTGCGTCCCAAAGGCAGCACTTGCCAAGTGGCAAAAAACACGTTAATGCGCATTGCTGTTGAAGGCAATGAAACATGGCAGCCAATACAGGAATTACTGACCGGTACGTCAGCGTTTCTGTTCGTGCAAGAAGATATTGGCGGCGCGATTAAAGCTTACCAAGAATTCCAAAAAACTTCCAAGAAGAGTGAACTTCGCGGCGGTGTGATGGAAGGACGGGTGCTGAAACAAGCTGATGTCAAGGCATTAGCCGATCTGCCGTCGAAAGAACAACTCATGGCTCAAATTGCTGGTGCACTCAACGGTGTCGCTACCAAGCTGGCTGTGGGTATCAATCAAGTTCCTACTTCGATCGCGCGTGGTCTCAAAGCTTATGCTGAAAAAGACGGCGATTCAGCAGAAGTAGCAGCAGAAGCACAAGCAGAACCTGAAGCAGAAGCACAAGCACAACCTGAAGCAGAAGCACAAGCACAACCTGAAGCAGAAGCAGAAAACGCATCTGCTTAGTCATTAGTCATTAATCATCAGTCATCAGTCATTAGTGTTGAGCGACAGACTGAAGACTGGAGACGAGAAACTAATGATGAAGGAGCAATCCAAAATCCAAAATCCAAAATCTAGAATCGAATTAGGAGTTCAAAAAATGTCTACTGCAACTGATGAAATCTTGGATAAACTTAAGTCTTTGACTTTGCTCGAAGCCTCTGAATTGGTCAAGCAAATTGAAGAAGCTTTTGGCGTTAGCGCTGCTGCTCCTGTAGGCGGCATGATGATGATGGGCGGCGCTGCTGCTCCTGCTGAAGAAGTATAAGTACAAACTGAGTTTACTGTCATGTTGGAAGAAGTTCCTGCTGACAAGAAAATCGCAATTCTGAAGGAAGTCCGCGCGATTACCGGTCTGGGCTTGAAGGAAGCGAAAGACTTGGTAGAAGCCGCACCAAAAGCAGTTAAGGAAGCTCTTGGTAAGGATGCTGCTGAAGAAATGAAGAAGCAGCTTGAAGCTGTGGGCGCAAAGGCATCTGTCAAGTAGTAATATCATTTCCGGTTGCACCGTCAGGTGATGTTAACTGTTGACTGTTAACTGTTGACTGTTAACTGTTAACTGTTGACTATTCCCTACAATTAATCGCGCGATAGATGTAACTATCTCGCGATTAATTGTTTCTGGGTAGGGAAACGGCATTGCCGTGTACTGACTTATACCACAATACGGTTTACTTAACACTATTTATGCCCGGAGATCCCCCTAAATCCCCCGAAAGCAAGGGGGACTTTGAGAGCTTTCTTGTCCCCCCCTTTTTAAGGGGGGTTAGGGGGGATCGGTCTTAAGTGAATCGTATTGACTTATACCAAGGAGGAGACGGCAATGCTAAGCCTTAATAAGATCGGCTAAATCAGGAGAAAACAACAGATTGGGAAATAGTAAAGTTTCCAAGTAATGAAAGTTTATTCCATAAAGACTCTTGATTTCTTTGATTTGTGAAACAATACGATCTTTATCTATATTCCGATTAGTTTTAATTCCGACAATCATGATATTTTTACTTGTATGCTCAGAAGATATAAACTCAAAAACCTTAGCTTCATAGCCAGATAATTCAAGTAGGAGTGCTCTTAATCCATCAGTCACTATTTCTGATTGTCTCTCCAGCAAAATTCCAAACTTCAGCAAATCCTTTACAGTCGTACTGGGATGAATTTCTTTCCTAACTTGCTTGTGGCAGCATGGTGCTAGGATAATTAAAGAAGAATCAGACTTTATTCCTTGATAAATTGCATCATCTGTTGCAGTGTCGCACGCATGGAGTGCTATAGTCACATCTGTTTTTTTGGCGCTGTAACTCTTGATATTTCCCTGCTCGAAATGTAAATTTCCAAAATTAACTGATTCGGCAACAGAATTACAAAAAGCTACTAAATCAGTTCTGCTTTCTATCCCAGTAACTGATGCTTGTTTATTTAGAATATTGTTCAAAAAATCATATATTGCAAAGGTCAAGTATCCCTTACCCGAACCCATGTCAACGACAGATAACTGATTTATTGCTGCTAATCCTGATGATTCAAGTAAGCTATCCACAATTTCAATAAACTTATTAATCTGCCTAAATTTATCTTCCATCGTTTTTACGATGTTACCCTCCTTATTTGTAATGCCTAATGCTGTAAGATAGGGATTATTTTCGGATTCAATCAAGCGTTTCTTTTTGCGATCGTGTTCCTGCGGAATTGTGGTGGTAGAATTAGGGAAAGTAGGCTTAATAAAGGAGAGTTTTAGCTTCTGATGATTGCCATATTCAAGTTGAACATCTTGTTTTATAGTGAATAATCTGCTACTCATAAAATCTTTACCAATCAAGGTGTTGATTAGATCGATACCTTCCTGTGTTGAGTAATTTTTTCCTATTTCTTTAGTTTTATAGCAGTATGTCAAAGATAATCTGATGCCGGATTTGATTTTGATAAGTTTAACAACAATTTTATTTAAAAATTCTTCTTTGCCTCTATACTTTCCTAAAGTCAATCTAACAAACTCTTGGCTTTCTATACTGGTGGTGAGAATGGAGATAAACTGCTCTTGGGTGTTGGTGTTGGTAGTCATTATTTATGATGTTGATTAATTATATCTTGACAGCGGTTTGTAACTGCTGTATTGGATTTCAAGTAAGTCTATCTGACATCTTGCACCATTTTCAAGAACAGGCAAGATGCCTGTTCCACAAAGAGTGAATTTTCTTGTGGGGTGGGCCGGAGAGCCCGCCCGTAAAAGGTTTATTGACACTGTTGCAAGATACCAGCCTATCAGACTTGAGCAGCTTTGGTTGTGACTGTTTCTGCTAATTGCTGCGACGAATTAGCCCGTACCGCGCGGAACATCCCGAATCGGCAAAGACCGGCACCGAATGCTAGGCGCATTAACAAAAGAGTTGGTACTTCTCGTAGAGATTTAATGAAACCAGATAAGCCAAAACGTACTAATCCTGCTGGTCTAGCGATTCCTTGCCAGATAGAATCTAACCAAGAGGGAATTGTTGGTTCTGTCCAATCTGCTGTGACTACTTTTCCTTCGACGAATTCGGTTGCTTCCAAAAGTTCGGAAAAGCCTTCGATGCTTGAGAACGCCGGATGTGACCATTGATCCAGTAGTTGCTGCATGACTGGTTTTTCCCAGAAATTCAGCGGTTTTTGCCGATCGTCCCTTTGATTCCAGTCAGCCAAAACTAGGATACCACCGGGCTTGAGCACTCTCATCAACTCACGGGCAAAAACGGCTTTGTCTGGCATATGGGGGCCAGCTTCGATCGACCAAACGACATCAAAACTACCATCAGGGAAAGAAAGTGCCATCGCATCATCCACCAAAAACTGCAAATCAAGTTCCCCAGAAGTTAACTGCTGAGCGCGATCGACTTGTTGGGGACTGATGGTAATAGCCGTGACTGCAAAGCCGTAATCTCGTGCCAAAATGCGGCTGCTACCGCCAATTCCACAGCCAACATCTAAGACAGTGGTACCAGCGGGCAATTTATCCAAACCACCCCAACTGACCATTTCATGTACGAAGTCAGATTTAGCAAGGAGAAAATCTTTTCGTTGCGGTGGCGAACCATAATGGCCTAAGTGGATATGTTCACCCCAGTAAAACTCCAAAATACCGTCTTCAGTCCATTCGTCGTAGGAGTTGGCTACGGAGTTAGAGGATTCATAACTGCGAGGTGTCAGCAGATATAAGGCGATGCCTACTGTGGTTAGTGCCAGGAGAATTAAGGGCGATGAAACAAATAAATTCATTGAGATCAAGTCTGAATATTTTTTTACAATTTTAGCTCATTAGTAAGTAATAAGCTGTCGCACATTTAAATTGTATATTTAAATGCTTAACAACGGGTGCATCAGGGCGAGTGCAAGGGCTCTCGCATTCCGGCAGACGATTTATTAGTGAGAACCAGAGATTTACTGCCGGAATGCGAGAGCCCCTACCAATATATTTGCCTAAATGAGATGCACCCTTAACAACTAACAACTCACCACCCACAACTGATAACTAGCAACTACCTTATTTTTTTGCCAACCAACAAATAAGTTTTCATTCCCCCTTTGCCTTTAACTTGAATAGTTCCCCGCTCCTGAAGCAAATATCTGTGTTCCAATAACTTATAAGTAGTTTCGCTGACTTGAATCCGCCAAGGCAAACCGTGAGATTCCATCCGGGAAGCAATATTTACCGTATCGCCCCACAAATCGTAAATAAACTTTTTGAGCCCAATTACTCCCGCAACGACCGCGCCGCTATGAATCCCGATGCGGATGCTAAAATATTTATTATTGTTAGCATTAAACCGAGCTATCTCTGTTTGCATATCTAAGGCCATTTGGGCGATCGCCTCAGCATGATCGGCGCGGGGACTTGGCAGCCCTCCTACCGCCATGTATGCGTCGCCGATAGTCTTGATTTTCTCTAAGCCATGCCGTTCGCACAACAGGTCAAATCCTGAAAAAATCTTATTCAGGAGTTCCACGAGGTCGATCGGATTCATGACAGCAGACAAAGCTGTAAACCCCACAATATCTGCAAACAAAACAGTCACTTCGGGAAAGTATTCGGCAATAGTAGTTTCGTTTTTCTTCAAGCGTTCTGCTATTGCCTTGGGCAAGATATTTAACAGCAACTTTTCTGATTTTTCTTATTCTTCCCGCAAGGCATCTTCTGCTTGCTTGCGTTCCGTAATGTCGTGGTAACTCCAGACTCTGCCGATAATTTTATCTCCCAGCCACTGCGGTTCCGAATAGCGTTCAAAAAATCTGCCATCTTCAAATTCCAACAAGTCGTAGCTTTCGGCTTCGGGCTGCTCGTAAAGCGATTCTATTCTCTCTTGGAATGTTTGAGGGTCTTTGAGTTGGTTCTGCACAAACGCGATCGTTGTGGCATCGTCTCGCAGTGCCATCACTTCGTTAGGGATGTCCCACATTTCTACAAATTCTCGATTGAAAGTGACTATTTTCCCGTTCCTGTCAATAGCTAAAATACCGTCAGCAGTAGAATCAAACGTTGCTTGCAGCAGCGACACAGATTTTGCTAGCGCATCTTCTGCCATTTGTCTAGCAGTAATATCTCGCAAAATTGCCCGAATTGCCACTAGCGAACCTTCCGCAAATTTACAGCTTATGCTGCCTTCTAGCAAAATTTGTTCGTGATGTTTAGTAATAAATATTACTTGAATAGAGTCGGGATAAAATGTATTTTCATTGACAATCTTTTTAGTAATGGCTTGATATAATATATCCATAGACTCTTGAGAACTGTTGGGATGAATAACATCAAAAACAGTCATTTGAGCAATTTCTGCTTCGCTGTAGCCCAGAGTTTCCCGCCAAGCTCGATTTACATACAAAAAATGACCGTCGGCTCCAATACTTTGAATTAAGTCAGTAGCATTTTCAAACAAGTCTCGCAGTTGTTCTTCGCTTTCCCGCAAAGCTATTTCGGCTTGCTTGCGCTTGATAAATTGACCGAGTTGGCTGCCGATTGTTGCCATTGTCTGGAGCAATTCTTCATCAAAACACTGCAC
>JAJAYT010000617.1 GCA_026786085.1 Microcoleus sp. CAN_BIN18
AACAATGTCCACCTCCGTGGACGAAGATGGTATTTGGAGATGGAATCTTCAACCCGCGTCGGCGGGTTTCGTCTGTGTAGACGCGGTTTCAACCGCCGGGTGTCTCAATAAAATTGAATCTTTAACCCGCGAAGAGGCCCCGGCGATTGGAAATCGCGGCTACACAAACAATGTCCACCTCCGTGGACGAAGATGGTATTTGGAGATGGAATCTTCAACCCGCGGAGGCGGGTTTCGTCTGTGTAGACGCGGTTTCAACCGCCGGGTGTCTCAACCGCCGGGTGTCTCAACCGCCGAGTTTCTTCCTAATTAACCCAACCCTTCAACCAACAGATTGCGAGCACTTTCCAAGGCTTCCTGCAACTTACTAGCATCACGTCCCCCAGCCTGCGCCAAATTAGGCCGCCCGCCGCCTTTACCGCCGCAAAGTTGAGCAATTCCCCCGATAAACTTGCCAGCTTGCAATCCTTTCTTATTAACTTCAGGACTAAAAGCAGCCACCAAACTTACCTTATCCACATCAGCAACCGAAGCCAAAACAACCGCAGCATTTCCTAACTTTTGCTGCAATCTTTCCGCCGCAGTTTTCAGCGCTTCTGCATCCACATCTCCCAATTGAGCTACAATGATTTTGAATTCACCGATCGCCTCAGCCGCATTTAACAACTGGTCAGATTTCGCGATCGCCAATTCCGACTTCACAGCAGCCAACTGCTTCAGAGTATCCTTCAACTCATTCTGCAAATTAGTAATCCGGTTCGGCAATTCTTCCGGCTTCGCCTTAAATCGATCGCCCAAATCGCGCACCACCCTGTCTCGCACATTCAAATAATCCAAAACAGCCTGGCCCGAAACCGCCTCAATCCGGCGAGTACCAGCCGCAACCCCAGCCTCCGAAACAATCTTAAACAGCCCGATTTCTGCGGTATTGCTGACGTGAGTCCCGCCGCACAACTCCATCGAAACCCCGGGAAAATCGATTACCCGCACCACGTCGCCGTACTTCTCGCCAAACATGGCTGTAGCGCCTTTTTCTCGCGCTTGGGCGATCGGCATTTCCGCAACATCCGCAGCGTGGGCTTCCGCAATCCAACTATTAACTAAATCCTCAATTTTCTGCACCTCTTCTGCTGTCACAGCGCGGGGAGAATTGAAATCAAATCGCAATCTTTCCGTCGATACCAGGGAACCAGCTTGGGAAATCGAATTATCCACAATTTTTCGCAAAGCTGACTGTAATAAGTGAGTTGCTGTGTGGTTTGCTTGAATTCGGCGGCGGCCGCTATTGTCAATTTTTGCAGTAATCCTATCGCCAACTTTCAGCGTTCCCCGTTCCACCAAGCCGAAATGCACGAAGAAATCCGATTCCTTCTTCACATCATCAACTCTCACCAACAAACCCTCACCATTCTCTCCACTTTGCAAATAACCTTTGTCCCCAAGTTGTCCGCCGGATTCTGCATAAAACGGCGTTTGGTTCAACACAATTTGTACCTCGGTTCCCGCCTCTGCTGATTCCACAGCTTGACCGTCAACCAAGATAACTTTTACTTCGGCTAAACTCGACAATTCAGCATAACCAACAAACTCAGTTCCTTGGATAGTCTCAGCCAACTTGTCCAAAGAACCCTGCACCGTCAAATCGATAGTTTGATGAGCTTCTTTGGCGCGAGTTTGCTGTTCCTTCATCGCGACTTCAAAGCCGTCCAAGTCAACAGTAATTCCCTGTTCTTCAGCAATTTCTTGAGTCAGTTCTAAGGGGAAACCGTAGGTATCGTAAAGCGTGAAAGCATCTTGTCCGCTGATTTGTTGGTTTGCTTGCTGTTTTGTGCGATCGACAATTTCCTCAAGCAGCTTCTCTCCCCGTTCCAAAGTCTTGAGAAACTGCGCCTCTTCCCTTGCCAATTCTGCCTTAATTTGAGCTTCCCGCGATCGCACATTCGGATAAGCAGCTTCCGAAAGGGCGATCGCACTTTCAGCCACCCGCACCGTAAATTCACCCTGAATCCCAATCAGTCGCCCGTGGCGCACTACCCGGCGAATCAAGCGGCGCAAAATGTAACCGCGCCCTACATTCGACGCGCGAATTTCGTCCGCAATCATGTGTACCACAGCCCGAATATGGTCGCCAATTACTTTCAGCGAAACCTTGACATTTTCATCACTATTGTGGTAATCAATTCCGGCAATTTCCGCCGCCGATTGGACGATCGGAAAAATCAAATCTGTTTCGTAATTGTTGGGGACTTTCTGGAGGATTTGCGCCATCCGTTCCAATCCCAGCCCAGTATCAATATTTTGATTTTGCAGCGGTGTTAAATTGCCCTCTGCATCTTTATTGTACTGCATGAAAACCAGGTTATAAAATTCGATAAACCTGCTATCATCTTCGAGGTCAATATTATTGCCTCTTTCCGGGTGGAAATCGTAATAAATCTCGGAACACGGGCCACACGGGCCTGTGGGACCCGATTGCCAGAAATTGTCAGCTTCTCCCATGCGTTGAATGCGATCGCCCGGAATGCCAATTTCATCGCGCCAAATCGCAAAGGCTTCGTCATCTTCTCGGAAAACACTCACAACCAAGTTTTCCGCTGGTAAACCGAAAACTTCGGTGGAAAGTTCCCAAGCCCAGGCGATCGCCTGTTTCTTGAAATAATCCCCGAAACTGAAGTTACCCAACATTTCAAAAAACGTGTGGTGGCGGGCGGTGCGGCCGACGTTTTCGATGTCGTTGGTGCGGATGCACTTTTGCGAAGTGGTGGCGCGCGGTGATTCGGCGGCGCGCTGACCGAGAAATATCGGCTTAAATTGTAGCATTCCGGCGATCGTCAGCAACACTGTCGGATCTTCGGGCACCAAAGAAGCGCTCGGTAATATTTTATGTCCGCGATCGGCATAAAATTGGAGGAAGGTTTCGCGGATTTCGCTACCACTGAGAAACTTAGGAGAAATAGACATGACAAAAATTGTTAAGTATGTAAAGATGTCGCAACAATAGAATTTATAGGACTTACGCACGGATGTCCAGAAACCCGGTTTTTCAACCAGAATACTTGCTTAAAATCCTCAATCTCGGTGAAAAAACCCGGTTTCTTTGTTCGGAGTGCGTGAGTCCTAACTTACATCTATGTGGATATTCATATCATTATACTTAGTAATGTAAAGACCTATCAAGTTTTGCAAATTGTGCTTTACTCCTCCCAAAGCTCGTGCTAACTTAATAATAGACACCGGGACGTAAAACACAGGAGGTCGCCATATTTAGAAACAAAGTTCGAGGATATAGGCATGGTGTCTCCGGTCTAGATTCCCAAGAGCAGCCGAAATTAACCGATCGCAACATGGAATAGTGGCAAAACTGCCGATCAAGCAGTCAAGCCAAACCGCAGTCGAGTCAGACTTATTGTGCTTGCGGAATAAAAGTAAAGCTGCACAAATTGTAAACCCTAGTAAGAAGTAATTGTTCTTTACCGGAAACACATCCCTTTTGTTAGAAAAAACAAAGCTCTTATATTATTGGGCCTGGTCATTGTCGATCGGGCCCTACGCTTTTTTATAGGGATACGGGGAGAAAGTTCGATGTCTATTCTTCAGTATGCGGATGCGGAGGAAAGTTTGTGCAGACCTGATTTTAACCGCCGAGTTGGATATTTCGAGCCATACATTATATCACGTCCGGTCTACGCTCTAAAAAAAACCGGTGCTTAGTGCGTATTTTAGCCCGAAACCAGGAGCGCAAAAAAGTCCGCACTACAAACCAATTTTATCGTTGTGAATCGACAAGACAGGATATTATAGTTGCACCGGTGCGATCGCGTCCGCCCGTTTTTTTGCCGTGACCTAGATGCCGTGGCATTAGGCGCTCTCAAAGATGCGATATCATTGAAAAGTCAAGACAAGACATTAAAACCTACCCCCTGTATAGCAGGAAACTCTAAGCTTGAGGAGCTTGCTGCAAAGCAAGAATAGCAAACCGCCATTTTGGGTTACAGAACCCACCCCAAGAATTTGAATCTCAGGATATTTAGAGTCAAAACTCTAAAAAATCCCCTCCCCGACAAAGGGGTGAGAGTTTCAAGCGATAGAGTTCCGCCAGTCAAAAAAGCTAAGTAGGTCATTGCAAAAAAACAATAGTATCTGGTAGGGGCGGGTTTAGCTCAGGATCTATGATACAAGCCAGTTTATCAAGGCAAAACCCGCCCTCTCCCCATCTAATGTTTATTTGTACCCACCTACTGAGTGCCACCCCAACTGTCTTAAATCACAGTAAAAGTCGCCAGCACGTCTTTTAGCCTTGTTCAAACGGTTTGACTAGCAGTTTAACAAAAAATATAGTACAGTTCTTAAACTCACAATTTTAGGAGATTCGAGGTAGAATCATGGCCGAAATAACCAAAGAAGAAATGCGCGAACGGCTGGGAAATATTGACCAGATTCGCGATATAATTTTCGGGGCGCAGCTTAGAGAATACGACAATCGCTTCGATAAAATAGATTCCGACTTGTCGATGATGCAGCAAGATATGCAAGGTCGCATCGAACAGGTGAAATCAGTTCTCTCAGCAGAAATGAGGGCGGCAGTTGATTCTTTTGAAAAGAAAGTTAAATCGCTCACCTTAAATACGCAAGAAGAAAGTGCCGACCTCCGCCAGCAAATCGATCGCGTTAACCGCAAATTTTCCAGCAGCGTAGAAGCCCTAGACGAAGCCATCGACAATCAAACCAATTCGATTCGCGATGAACTCTCCCAAACCAGAGAGCGACTCTCCGAAGAAACCCGCACTCTCAAAACACAGGTTTTTGAAGAACTCGATCGGCGCTTTTCCATGCTCAGAGATGTTAAAGTTTCTAGAGACGACATGGCAGAAATTCTGTTTGAACTCGGCATGAGGCTGAAAGGCACAGAATTTGTGCCCGAACTTAAAGGCGTTGCTGATAATAAGTCAAATAACGATTTTCTGTTGCCGGAGCGCCACCACCACGGATAATAACGCATGGCTTTACCGAAAGAAAATCCAGCCGGTGAAAATCAGCTAGAGGGTTTTGTTTCTCAACCTGACGAGTCTGCTGCCGAGGCAGTAACCCAGCTAGAACCCTTGCTGAATCTGTTAGTCGATCTCAAAATTATTGCTGGTTCAAAACAGCAAAATCCAGAGCCCGAACGTGACAACAGCAGCAAAAACAATCAAGCTGGGGCCCTCGGCGGGTTGATGGATTTGTTAGGCATTTCTGAGCAACAGTCTGAGCAACAACCAGAGGATGTTGCAGCAAGTGTATCAGAAACAGGATCTCGCCAACCAAAGTCTACTGACTCTCCGGCTGTTGCAGGCGAACCCAAAATCAGGCTATTCCCTACTCACAAACTCAACAGTTCAGAACTCGAAAGAAACTATTCCTCAGCTAAAACTATAGATGTTTCAGCAGATGTTTCTGCGATCGCCCAAACAGATTTTGAGAGAGATTCTGGGCAGGAAGTACAGGCAGCAAAATCCGAGGACTTCGAGACTGTTTTAGAGGAGTTGTCTGCTCCCCAAACAGAGACGCCAGCCTCCACAACTGCACCGAATAGCGGCTTTCCCACACTTTCCGGGCAGTCAGAAAAAAAATATTTAGATGCGGTGGTTGCTTCACTGCAATCGATGCCAGAGTTGCAAGAACCGCCGACACCGATATCGCAGCGCTCAGAAATATTAGGCGAAATTAAACAGGATGTAGATGAAGCCGACAGCGCGATGGCAAGGCTACAAAATCTGATTTTTGGCTCGCAAATGTCGGATATCGAACAAGTGAAAATTCTGCTAGCAGAAAACGATTTGCCCGGGGTGCGCCACCTGCTGGCAAGCATCAATGATAAATTAGGAAAACTCGAACACCAAATCCACGATCCCCAAGAATTGATCGCCCTGATGCTCCCTTGGATCGCAGAAATTCTCACCCGCAAAATTACCGATTCCCGAGAAGAAGTTGTTAACGCGATCGTGCCAATTATTGATGAAGTAATTAGGGCCAAAACGCTAGAAAACAGACCAGCAATGAGTTCGGCGATCGCTGAATTGCTCCCAGACGCCCTTGCTGAACAAATAAAAAATTCGCCAGCAGAAATTGCTAAGGCGATCGCCCCAGAAATCGGCTTGGCAATTAAAGAGCAAATTCGCCTCGACCAAGAGTCGATCGCCCAAGCCCTCGCCCCAGAAATGGGCAAAGCGATTACAGCCCAAATCGCACTCGAACGCGACTCGATGGTGGATGCTCTCTATCCCGTCATTGGCAGCACTATTTCCAGATACATGGCAGAAGCTATCAAGACAATCAATGAAAAAGTGTCAAATGCCATGAGCGTGGAAGGAGTGAAGCGCAAAATTCGCTCCAAAGTACAAGGAGTCTCCGAAGCCGAATTAATCCTCAAAGAATCAGTACCCTTTACTATCCAAGCAGCTTTCTTAATTCACAAAGCATCAGGCTTAATAATTTCCGAAGTTCAAAACTCAGAAAGCTACCAGTTAGAATCGGAAATGGTAGCAGGAATGCTCACAGCTATTCGCAGCTTTGTTAACGAGTGTATCGTTGAGCCGGGAGAAGTTTCAGAACTCAATCAAATTGAATACGGCGACTCAAAAATTCTGCTAGAAGTAGCGGGATACTGCTACATGGCAGTCATAGTTAAAGGAGAACCGCCACACTCGTTCGTCAACAAACTGCGGAAAACACTTAGTAATCTCATTCTTAATTACGCTAAATTAATTCATGAATTTAACGGCGATCCAGGTACTATACCGCAGTCACTGCACAGGTTTATCCAAAATTTATTCGACCCGCTGGACAAAGAAAAATCAACCAAACCCCCCTTGATGCTGATCGGCCTGAGCATGGCAGCGCTGAGCTTAATCTTAGTACCTTGGGGAATTTATCAGTACCGCCGCAACATCGACCGCCCCCTTGCAACAAATGCCGCTTTAGCTTTAGCATCGACCCCGGAATTAGCAGTTTACCGTTTAAGCGCCGACGTTGAGGGCAACACTCTCAAGTTGACCGGAAAATTGCCAAATCCAGAATTGCGAGCAAAAGCCGCAAAAATAGCCGCATCAACTGCACCAAATCTGAAATTAGACAATCAAATTATCGCTGTAGATGTACCTCCCGACCCGGTTTTGACAGCGGGCGAGGTGCAGCGGATTACCGCTGTTTTGAACCAGAGGGAGGGCGTTTCTATTTCTAGTCGCTATGGCGATCGCAAAGTTATAGTAGAAGGCACAGTCACCGACAGTGCAGACTCACAAAAAATTGCTCAGTCCCTAAAACAAATTCCCGGCGTTCAGTCCGTCGTCAGCACTGTTAAACTAGATCCGCTCCAGATTGCAAGCCGCATCTACTTCGACCCAGGAACCGCAAAATTAGACTCAACATCAGCAGAAATCATCGCCAGTGTCAAAAAATTCATGGATCGATATCCTCAAAAACAGATTAAGATAATTGGGCACAGCGATGGAACTGGCGAACCTGCGACAAATCAACGGCTGTCGCTCCGGCGTGCAGCAGCAGTGCGAGATGCTTTGGTGCGCGTCGGTGCAGACGCCAAGCGCCTCCAAACGATCGCCAGCCCCAATTCACCCGACGGCGTAGAACCCAATCAACCGCTACTTTTAAGCAGATGCGTGCTATTTGAACCCATAACTAAGACCATAAACAGCAAATAATTATGTCCGTTACTATATCTAAAAAAATGTGCATGATCGGCGACTTTGGCGTGGGCAAAACCAGCTTGATCCGCCGTTTTGTCGATCGGCA
>JAJAYT010000618.1 GCA_026786085.1 Microcoleus sp. CAN_BIN18
AAGAGGCACGCCCCCACAAAAAAACGCGTTTAGTCCGCCATCGATTCACACCTTCGGTTTGGGTGGCTAGGCCGGACTTTAGCCCGAAACAAACCCGCGCACTCACGCCCGCACTACGAACCTGACGATCGCTCAATCCATCGGACACCATATAAATCTTATTGCTATTGACATCGCACCGATTTCGTGCTTACCGAAAAATTGCTGTGTCCGGCGGGCGATCGACCAAATTGATTCCCCGGCTAAATTAATCTCTGTTACATCCCGTTACAATATAGGAGTAAAGAACTTTCAGGCGAGCTAAACAATCAATGCGCTTAATATTAATGACCGGAAAAGGCGGCGTTGGCAAAACCTCCGTAGCCGCTGCTACGGGCTTGCGATGCGCCGAATTGGGATACAAAACCCTAGTGCTGAGCACAGATCCCGCCCACTCCCTAGCAGACAGCTTCGACATGGAACTCGGACACGATGCCCGCCTGGTAAAACCCAATTTGTGGGGAGCAGAATTAGACGCTCTCAGGGAATTAGAAGGCAATTGGGGAGCAGTCAAACGCTACATTAGTGACGTTTTGAGAGCGCAGGGACTTGATGGCGTGCAAGCTGAAGAATTAGCCATTTTGCCGGGAATGGACGAAATATTTGGTTTAGTGCGGATGAAACGCCATTACGACGAGGGAATTTATGATGTTTTAATTATCGATTCCGCACCCACAGGTACAGCTTTGCGATTGCTAAGTTTGCCGGAAGTTGGCGGCTGGTACATGAGAAAATTTTACAAACCATTGCAAGGCATATCAGCCGCCCTCAGACCTTTAGTTGAACCGATTTTTCGACCAATTGCCGGTTTTTCTTTACCGAACAAAGAGGTGATGGATGCACCTTACGAATTTTACGAACAAATTGAAGCTTTGGAAAAGATTTTAACTGACAATACTGTGACTTCGGTAAGGTTAGTTACGAATCCTGAAAAAATGGTAATTAAAGAATCTTTGCGCGCTCATGCCTATTTGAGTTTGTACAATGTTGCTACAGATTTAATTGTCGCCAACCGCATTATTCCCGAAGAAGTAACCGATCCATTTTTCAAACGGTGGAAAGAAAGCCAGGAGCAGTATCGTCAGGAAATTCACGAAAATTTCAGGCCGCTTCCCGTAAAAGAAGTGCCGCTTTATTCCGAGGAAATGTGCGGTTTGCCGGCTTTGGAACGCTTGAAAGAAACGCTTTATGCAGATGAAGATCCAAGCAAAGTTTATTACACAGAAAATACGATTAGAATTGTGCAGGACAATAATCAATATGTTCTAGAACTCTATTTGCCGGGAATTGCTAAGGATCAGATTCAGTTGACCAAAACGGGAGATGAGTTGAATGTTCGGATTGGGAATCACCGCCGCAATATGGTTTTGCCACAAGCTTTAGCGGCGCTGCAACCTTCCGGGGCGAAGATGGAGGATGATTATTTGAAGATTAAGTTTGCTTGATGCTACGGGTAAGGACACGGCATTGTCGTGTCCCTACAATTAATCGGGCGGTAATTACATCATAAGCAGGTTAAGTATATCAAGGGAAAGGGATGAAAAGAATTTGACCTTCATATTCATCAGGCTGACTGCAACAAATAAATAGTTCTAAATCATCAATTATCTTACCAATGGGTGCTGTTGCAATAACCTCAACAACTCCAAGCATAGGTAGTCCTTGATTGACTCGCTCGTAGGCATACATCGTAATAGTGGCTACATCATGGGTAAGTAAAATGCGTCCCTCATTAGCCGCCCATTCTAAAATATCTGGATCGTCAGTGTGAATCAGTCCTACATCTTGGACACGAACAATATCCAATTCAGGCAAACGTCTCACCAGCCCACGCAATATGGCTCCATTAAAATTTTCATCAGTTAGAAGGCGCACTTGGTATCGACTCCCCTTTTGACTGATAACGGGTAAGCAAACGTTGTCTCAGATCGACTAAGTTGTGTTTTTGAGAAAGTTGTTGTCTCAGTTGTTCAGATTGTTGGTTGCGCTGTTCCAAATAACTGTCAATTTCCTGACGATGATTTAGATAATAAGCAATGGTACTATATATGTCTTCTAAGCGAACAACTGAATACTGAATAGCGATTTCTTCGGGAGTGGAGCCATTGTGGTATGAAGCAAGTATGCTATCTAGGGTCACTCGACTCGAACCTATACGGATACCTCCCGCTTCATCCCAACGGAAAGGGGGAGAGGTTGCTTGGAATTTTGCTGGGGCGCTCATTAGGGACATATTGTGCCTGACTTGAACTGTATAAAAATATTGTATCAAGAAGCCTAATGCTTTGCGTCGATTCTAGCCCAGTCGGTTTTTGAGTTATTATTCATAGCATCTGCGTTCATAAGACAGTGACTTTCGTTGAGAATCATAGATTTACTGCCGGAATGCTTCTCCCCTACGAATATATTTGCAAAAATGAGATGCACCTACTTCACTTTTCAATACGCTGAAGTTCTTCTCGTACAACTCTTCGCAAAGTTTCTTCCAAAGGCTCAGAACTCTGCTGAATATATTGACGCAACGCTTCATTAATCAAGGTTTGGTAGTTCCCTCCATCTCCTAAATGAACTTGTTCGCGAAACCACGCTAAAACCTCATCATCTAACCAGATTGCGATCCGAGTTTTCCCAGGTAATGTTGGATCGATCGCCCCTCGCTTACCCTGACTAAAATCATACTCTGTTTCCATAACTATGCCTCCTCGTACTGCTCTCGCTATGCTGGCTTTGCTACGAATGCTGGATAGGTTTTGTGTGCATCTGCATAAATCCTAAGTGCTACAGACATTTGCTGTTGGGCACTTTCTCCTTGTGCCTGAAACCAAGCAAATGTTTCAGGATCGACTTGAACTGGCATAGTAATAGCCGACTGAGGCATTCGTAATTGTCCTCTAGTAAAGAACTCCTCCGATAGTGGTGGAATATCGGAAGTATCGATATCTTCATCGCTCATTGCGTCGATTCTAGCCCAGTCGGTTTTTGAGGTATTGTTCATAGTGTCTGCGTTCATAAGACAGTGATTTTCGTAATGATATAATGCGAACTGTTTCCTCATCAGGCTCCGTGTAGACAACAACTACAACTCGTCCATCAAGTAAACCAATACCGATACATCGATCTTCACCATAATCATCCCGCTCATCTAATTCGATAACCATCGGTAGGTTGAAGATACGAAAAGCATCAGCGAGGTCAAACCCATGCTTTGCAAGGTTGCTTTTGTTTTTACGATCGTCCCACTCAAACTTCATGAACTTAAATCTAGCACATGAGTCAAGTTTAGAGCAAAAGTACCAAGATTTGACCACCAAGCAGAATTAAAATTCGATCGCCCTTTGCTTACTCTGACTAAAATTATACTCTGTTTCCATGACTATTCCTCTCCCTCGCGGTCGCCTGTAACGTAGATGGCAGAACGACCAATCTCACCCATCGGAGAGTTGTTAGGCTGCTGTCGCTGAGCAATTTTGAGCAATAACCTTAACGCTTCATTGACTGCTTCATCATTGGGAAAAGCCTGAGCAACATCAGGATCTAAAAGTATGATGTTTGTACCGGAACGGTATCGCTCGACATATTTCCCCCGCACTCCTCCCTGTAGCTCGGAGAAGTCATACTCTGAAAGTAGCTCATCTTCCATTTCGTTCTCAAATTCCCTCTTCATAAAACCTCTGTTCCTGGCGAGTGGCTTTTCTAGCACTGATAATCCGTAGCTTTTTTCCTCGATCGGTGTGTGAAACCACCAACAATTGTCCAAATCGAGATAGACCTATGATAACGTAGCGGGTTTCGCTGACAGAATGAGCGAGATCGGGAAAGGTTGTAGACAATGGATCGTTAAATACTGTTGCAGCTTCTGTAAACAAAACACCATGTTTCTGAAAGTTAAGTGCTGCTTTTTCGGGATTCCACTCAAATTCGATTCAAGATACTCTTTCCACTAACTGCTTCTATTGTAATACGAGTTTTCCCAGGTAATGTCGGATCGATCGCCCTTCGCTTACCTTGACTAAAATCATACTCTGCTTCCATGACTATTCCTCTCCCTCTTCTTTTCCATCCTCTGTGCTCTCTGGTATAGATGCTATATGCTTGCACTTTTTTGCTCAAAAAAACCTCAAAACTCATGTACCGCATATTTTTCAACTTAATGCCCTTCTGCACCACCTTGACAGGACGGTTAGGATATATTCGTTCAACCTTAAACAATTGAGAAACAATGGCTACGATCAACATTTCTAATAACCCCAATGCACAGGGTACGGATAGTAATGACGTTATCAATGATACTGATAATGGTCGTCGCACCTTTGGCTTTGGTGGCAATGACTTCATCAATGGCTTTGGTGGCAATGATGAGCTGTTCGGGAATCTTGGTCGTGACACACTAAGGGGCGGGGCCGGTTCCGATACGCTCTATGGTGGCCAAGATGGAGATGATCTATCCGGGGGATTGGATAACGACTTCATTTTCGGCAATCTTGGCACAGACGATCTGACGGGCGATGGAGGTGATGATCGAATGTTTGGCGGACGAGACAATGATCGGATCTCTGGAGGTGATGGAGACGATTTCTTGTCTGGTGATGGCGGGTTTGACTATTTGATAGGTGGCGCCGGACGAGACACATTTGTGATTCAAAATGAGCTAGCTACCAACTCTTTCGATTTCATATTTGACTTCCGTCCCGGTGAAGACAAGATTGCTCTTGGCAGCGGTTTATCGTTCAACGACCTGGAAATCTCGACTGTAATAAAAGAGCCTAGTAGTAGCGCAAATAATGTTTTACTTGACAGACAGTTTCAGCCGTGGTCGGGGGCAATCTCTATACAGAATTTTCTTGACCTACTCATTACGGTCAGATCAACGGGGCGGACGATCGCTCGTTTGAATAATCCAGAAGTAGGATTCAAAATTACACCAGCTAGCGTGACAGCAGCAGATTTCATCGGTATTTAGGGCTTGATTGCTCATCTACTTAGGACTTATCCGCTGAGATAAATAACCCGGTTTCGTCAATATCTCTTGATTTGGTGTAGGGTTTTGGTTTTGATCGGAAACCGGGTTGTTTGTGGCATATTCTTGAATCTCTCACCGATGTCACTGGTACGATCGCCCTTTGCTTACCCTGACTCAAATTATACGCTGTCTCCATGACTATTCCTCTTCTTCTTCTTTCCCCTCCTCTGCGGCCTCTGCGGCCTCTGCGGTTCGTTCAATCTTTCCCACATTTAGCTCAATCTTTTGCGGATGATGTTCCGACGCACTTGTTTGCAGCATTTTCAATTTTTTCGGGTCAGCATCCGATCGCCAAAACAAGCGATGTCCCTTAATTCTGACACAATTTTCATCCAAACAGTTAAGCAATTCCCGCTCTTTAAATCCACCGGACTTATCAAAAATCCCCAACTTTTCCTCTTGACGGCTGAGCTTCGCAAACTTCTGATAATGCGGATAACTCACAGCTACAAAAGCTTCTTTTCTAACTAAAATTGGCGGATTAGGCAAATGAGAATAGTCTTGATAGCTGACAGAAAGACCGCGCAAGTTGATGTGCATGGAAGTGTGAAGGGCTGGATGTGGATCGGTATCAAAATCGGGATAAAATAAATAAGAAATTTGAGGCTTGTGAGCATAAAATTTGATGATTGTCGCGCCGTCAAGCCTGCCGATTGTCCGGTTAGCGCAGCCTTCGTAGAGTCGCAATAAAGGGTCTAGTTCTTCTAATGCAGAGACGTGAACGGAAAGAGAACCGGGCAGTTTATAGCCGATCGCACTATCTTCACAACAATCCGCCACAATATCAGCTTTGCCCAAACTGTATAGCATTAAATCTGCCAAAGTGCAAGCTTTTTGATAATTGTCAAATAAACCCTTGATGTCATTGCGGATTTGAACAGGAAGCCGACGCATCGAAGGACGCGCCGCGTCGCTATCTTGTAGGGAATCGCCCAAACGGTTGAGAGCGAGATATACTAGCAAATCCTGGCGGCGCTTGTCGGCGATCGTCTCCCAATCATCCGCGTCGGTAGCTTGCAAAATCACCCGCCAAGCGCGATTAAAACTGTGAAATTCCTGCTTAATTGGCGATTCTTCAATTAATTCACCTTTGATGGGAAGACGACCACGATCGCTCACAAAGGCCATCAGAGGAGCCAGCATTTCCTGGTAATCCTCAAAGCGCTTGACTTGCGATCGCACTCTGGGAGTCAATAAGTGCGATCGTAACCGAGAAGCGCGAAAACTTTGAGCTTCCGCTGCATCTCGAAACACAAAATAAATCCCCAAAGCCACAGGAATTGCATCAACATTCAAAACTTGGTCGATATAAACCTTCAACTCTTCCTGTTCATAATACTTCTGAAAAGTATTCCAAGAAGTAATGATTCCATCCCCATAAGCAATTTGACCTCGATCGCCATCATCAATCAATACCTGAGCCGCCACTATTAGTAATTTGTTAGTTAATCCCCAAGCATTCAGCAAAGCTTCTCGCCTTTCCCCCAAAGATTCAATCACATTAATTACATAGCCAATATTCACAATATCTGCATGAATTCGGGGAGTATCTGGTTGATAATACGGGTCCCACCCAGCAGCAGCATAACCTTCTTGTCCAATATGTTGAATATCCCCACCGTAGCCACAACCGTAATCAAAGAAAGTATCACCATCAATAAATAAATCAGCTTCCAAAACCAAACGCATAGGTTTAGAAATAGAGTTGCGTATTATTGCAGCTTTATGTCGATCGATCTTCGGCATTGATAACTGGCTATTTTCCTGTTTTGCACGTTCAACTACAGCATGATCTCGGATTTCAACGCCGCAATATCCCAAGTATTTCAGCCAACCTTCACGAGTACCAATAACACTGGTATTGTCAAGTAGTCCCCATTTTTCTTCGGAGCGAGTCAGTCGAGCAAACTTTTCGTAGTTGGGATAATCCGCAGTTACAAAAGTTTCCTTCCGGTGCAAAACTGGCGGATTTTCGCTGTTGCTATAGTCGATAGATTTAACTTCGCCTGTTTCCAGATTAATTTGGATGCTAGTTTGCAGGGCTGGGTGAGCATCTGTATCAAAATCTGGGTAAAAAAGATAAGAGATTTTTGGTTGACGAAGCTGAAACTTAACTAAGGTTGCTTCATCAATATTTGGGATATTTTGTTTGGCACATTTTTCATAAATTATGAGTACAGGATTGAGTGTTGCTAAAGCTGAAATGTGTACATAAAAAGCCGTAGGTAATTTTTTGCCAACTTTGCTTTCTCGACAACAGCGAGCCACTTTTTCGACAATCCAATCCACTGCAACTATCTCGTTACTATGCTCTGTTTGGCAACGCAGATCCAGAGACTCTGCCTCTTTTTCATCTAATAAAATCTTTTGAATAAAACCCATCAAAGGTGTTAGCGTTTCTCCATCATTTTCTAATGGTTTGCTATCTGAAATAGTGTTTGTACTGGTATTGTAGGTCATAGCTAAATTAATTATTTTTTTTGAATTAACCGCAGAGAACACAGAGAACACAGAGTGAAGCCGTAGGGTGCGTCAGGGAGAACATTCTTCGTCTGTTGTCAAAAAAATCCGCCCTGACGCACCCTACAATAACTAAAAAACAGACTTAAATATTAACTAAACATTCGAGTTTCGACAAATTCTTGAACTCGGGCTAAATGACTGGACAAACTAACTAATATATTCTCAATCTCCTCAAAGGTTAATAATTGGGTGGCTGGTGGTTCAGATTGAAAGCCTCGGGCTTGATGTTCTAATTGTGCGGCTAAATCTGACATCAGAGCAACTCCCACATTAGCAGCAGTTCCCTTGAGACGGTGTGCTTGATATTCCACAGTTGGCCAATCTTTAGCTTCTACGGCAATTTTGGTAGCAGCTACATCGGCTTGCGCGTTTCCGACAAATGCTTGCAAAAGCCGATCGGGCAATTTAACATTAACCCGTCGGAGTTGCTCCAATCTGCTCCTGTCGAACAGTCCGTCGCAGTCTGCGTGTTCCCAAGTTTGAAGTGCGGCCCTTGGTGTCACCACAGCCTCTACTTTGTCGGAAACTTCTGTACTATCTGTTACTAATTGAACATTGTTATCCAAATTCATACCTTTAGCTCCATACTTATTTTCAAACTCCACATTTTGCGCTTCATACTTTTTCAACACCACCGCCAAATCATCTAAATCTACAGGTTTGCTGAGATAATCGTCCATCCCCGCCGCCAGACACTTTTCTCGTTCTCCCGGCATAGCGTGAGCGGTTAAAGCAATAACAATAGTATGCCGATCGCCTTTTTCTGCCTTTTCTCGTTCCCTCAACTTTTGCGCTGTTTCGTAACCGTCTAGTATCGGCATTTGACAGTCCATTAATACCAAATTATAGCCTTTTTCTGCCAACCGTTCCAGCGCTTCTTGACCGTTAGCGGCGCAGTCAGCCTGATAGCCTAAAACTGCCAATTGTGCGACAATAACTTGTTGATTAATCGGGTGATCTTCCGCCAGCAAAATTCTCAGCGATGAGGGCGAATTGGGAGTAACAGATTGAAAATTAACTGATGGCAACTTGCAATTATTAGCAGCCTCCAAACCTTTAAATTCTCGCGTTTCCTTCACAGAAGCTAGCAAAGCTTCAAGCAGGCGGGAAGGCCGCACTGGCTCGATCAAATAGCCACTAAAACCGACACTGCAAAGCGCTTCAGCTTTCGGCTGTTCCCGCAAAGCAGTCATGGCGATTAACCAGCCAACTCCCTGGATCGATCGCACTTTCAAACCAAATTCCTCCGCATCAAAATCCGGCATTTGCAAATCCACAAGCACCGCATCGCAGCATTTTTCCCCTGACGCGGAATGCTCAGAAATCCCGCCCTGGGCATTTTGCAACCAAGTCAAAGCAGCAGCAGCAGTTTCTGCCTCGTCGCAGCGGGCACCCCAACTTTGAGCGAGCGATCGCACCGCCGCCCTTCTCAAAGCGCTTCCAGAGACTACTAATAGCTTCTTACCCGCAAGTTTGGTAGCCCGAGACTCAGATTGCAACTGTTTTTCCAAAGGTACAGCGAACCAAAAAGTCGAACCGTTGCCGAGAAAACTGCGAACCCCAATTGCGCCTCCCATCATCTCGACTAACTGCTTACAAATAGCCAAACCCAAACCCGTACCGCCATACATCCTAGTCGGAGAACCATCTACCTGAGAAAAAGATTGGAACAGCTTTGTCTGCCCTTCCGGCGAAATTCCAATCCCCGTATCCCGCACCGAAAATAGCAATTTTGGTGATTGTTTGTCGTCTGCGAGTCGATCGCCTCGCTTGACAGTTATGTGAACAAACACTTGACCGCGATCGGTAAATTTGATCGCATTTCCCGTCAAATTCAGCAATATTTGCTTCAATCTGCCCGAATCGCCCACCAACTTTCGCGATACCGAACTATCAACTAAAATATTCAATTCAATACCCTTTTCCTCTGCCAAAGGTGCAACCATTTCGATCACTGATTCAATGCAGCTATCCAAATCAAAATCAGCCTTCTCCACCCGCATTTCTCCAGCTTCAATCTTAGAAAAATCGAGGATATCATTAATCACGCTCAGCAAATGTTCAGCACTGCGGTAAATAGTGTGAGCAGACTGCCGCTGTTTCGGTTCTAGAGGAGTGCGCAGTAGCAATTGAGCCATGCCCAAAACCCCATTCATCGGAGTGCGAATTTCGTGACTCATGTTCGCCAAAAATTGCGACTTCACCCGGCTCGCTTCTAGGGCACTTTCCCGCGCTTCCACCAATTCATTAATCTTGTGTGCCACCATCACCATTCCCCCCACTTGGCCATCGGGATCGTACCAAGGGTGAGCTGCCCAGCGGAGGTACATCACAGAGCCGTCGGCTCGTTCCCAAGCATCTTCGCTCACAGAAACTAGCTCACCCTTTAACACTTGTTGATACAACATTTTCCAGCGATTTGGTGTATCGGGAAATAATTCGTAATGACTGAGGTGGGTCAGGGACTGCCACTCAAAATTAAATTGAGTCAGCCATTGGTTAGAGTTCGCTAAATATCGCATTTCTGTATCGAACATTGCCATTGCTACGGGGGCGCAGGCAACAATTTGTTTCAGTTGCAGCCGTTCTCTTTCTACAGCATCTTCCGCCTGTTTGCGATCGGTAATATCGCTAATCATGCCGGCCATCCGCAGCGCTTTTCCTTCGGAATTCCGCTGAGCTTTTCCCTGAGAAGTGCAGTAACGATAAGCACCGGATGAGTGCAGCAGCCGGAATTCTACATTGTAGTCGATTTCTTGTTCTAAATGAGCGTCGATCGCCCGGACGATACCATTCTTGTCCTCGGGGTGCAGGCGGTTGTAGAGAGCATCCATCGTACTGCCAAATTGCTCCCGCGACAAACCGATAATTTCCAAAAGGCGATCGTTCCAATACACATCATTTTTACTTAAATCCCAATCCCAAATTCCGTCATTCACTCCCTCTAAAACTAACCTGTATCGTTCCTCACTTTCCTTAAATTTTTGACTCGTATGAAACGCATCTGATTCCGCGCGGTAAACGCGAATGGCATGGTACAAACTGCGAGACAAACTCTCTGAAGACATCTTGCCTTTAGCGATATAATCAGAAGCTCCAGCCTTCATCAATTCCACAGCAATTTCTTCGTCGCCTTGACCGGTGAGCACAATTAAGGGAACTTTCAGCCCAGATTCTCGTACAGCTTTCACCAAACTCAGTCCGTCTCCGTCCGGCAAGCCGTAGTCGAGGAATACGCAGTCAAATTTGCACTCAAATATCTGATTTAACAGCGAATTTTCTGTCTCCTCAACTTCGCTTAAATGTTGGGATTTATCTTGTTTGGACAGTTTCGCTGTCGCAGTGCTAGAATTTTTGCTGACCGAGAGTTGGGCGAGGGCCGCGGCGCAGTCTTCTGCTTCAGTAACTTCTACCGAAACCCCAGCGGACTTGAGCAAGCGTTTGACCGCCATCCGATCGACTTCATCGTCATCAACTATCAGAATTTTGATAAATTTGTTCATAACAACCGAATTGTGGATTAATCCGAAAAAGCTGCGGCATACAAAAAGTAATTAAGTAGGTGGACATAAATAAATGCCATCTGTCCGAAGAGAGGAACGAAGCAATCGCAA
>JAJAYT010000619.1 GCA_026786085.1 Microcoleus sp. CAN_BIN18
ATATTTAATCCCTTTTTTACTACTAAACCCGTCGGTCGGGGGACGGGTTTAGGACTGTCTATCAGTTATCAAATTGTAGTTGAGAAACACCAAGGGGTACTCAAGTGTGTTTCTCAGCCTGGTCAGGGTACTCAGTTCTCGATCGAGATTCCGCTGAATTAGCCAAAAGTTCTTAAGGTAAAACCAACTTGATCAGCACAGAGCCGATCGATCCTAGAAGACCCATAAAGTCGCCACGGCTGGCTGTGCGGGGTTCCGTTGGCTTTTGGCGCGCCACAATCGCTTCGACTAACTGCTATGACAACTCCTGACCTTGGACATTTCCTTCAGCGGCAAAGAGTTGATTTGCTCTAGCAGCGTCTTGAGTCGCGCCGCCGAAGTCTCCCAAGTCAGCGCGAGACATACTGCGTGCAAAATAAACGGCTGCTAAATCTGGCTTCAAATTCAGGGATTGATTGTAATAATCAATGGCGTTTCTGTAGTTTCCCGCTTGAGCTTCTTTCACTCCCAACCGATAGAAGTCTTCAGCGTTGCCGATATTAGTTGGCATTCCTCTAACTCCCAACAGTTGGGCGTTAGTTAAATTGGCGCCTTGCAAATTGGCGTCGCTGAGATAGGCACTTCTCAAGTCAGCCCCGGTGAGGTTGGCTCCGCTGAGGTTGGCTCCTGTCAGGTTGACGCCAAACAGACTGGTGCCGCTGAGGTTGGCTCCGCTGAGGTCAGCCCCGGTGAGGTTGGCTCGGCTGAGGTTGGCCAACCTCAAGTCAGCACCTTTGAGATTTGCGCCTGTTAAGTTGGCTAAAACCAGACCTGCACTGCTGAGGTCGCAGTTGGGGCATTGTCTGGTGGCTAGTAATTGTTGCGTGTGTTGGATGTTCTCGGCGGGTGCAGGTGCTACAGGGGCAAAAGCGGTCAACAGCGTTGCAGCAGCCAGGATTCTGAGTTTCATTTCAACCATCCAAAATCTAAAATGTTAAATCTAAAATAGCTTTTATCAAAGCAATTGAAAATCAAGATAACACAAGTTGACGAACAAATCCTGTAACTCGCTGTGTGTAGGAGTTATTTGTGGCGTTGCCTCACCCTACATTCAAGTTCACGATATTACCTGAGTTTTAAATAAACATTTAGCCACCAATAAATTAGGGTAACAAAAAACTTGTTACCCTTTAGCCGCGGTTCTGGCCAGCCATAAAATTCAACAAATAGATTACTCGTGAATAGTGCCATCGGGCATCGTCGTACCCTTAAGATATACTCCACTCAGGTTGACTTTTGTAAGATTTGCTCCCAGCAGGTTTGCTCCGCTTAAGTCTGACGCACTTAAAATTGCTTCAGTCAAATCTGCCCTAATTAGGCTGGCTCCCATTAAGTCGGCTCCGCTGAGGTCTACTTTGCTAAGATTTGCTCCAATTAAATCAGCTTCTGTGAGAACCGCCCTGCGCAAGTTGACCCCGTAAAGATTTACTCCGTGTAAGTCTGCACGGCTGAGGATTGCCCGAGATATATTGGCTCCAATTAAAGTTGCTTTGCTAAGATTTGCTCCGCTCAAGTCTGCTTTGCTAAGATTTGCTCCAATCAATTCAGCTTCATTCAGATTAGCTTCAGCTAAAAGTGCTTCTGTAAGGTCGGCTCCACCTAAGTCTGCTCTGCTCAAATTGGTCTTGCACAAATTGGCTTTGCCAAAGTTAACTCTGTTGAGTTTGGCTTTGCACAGATTGGCTCCAATCAGATCGGCTTCATACAGATTGACTCCAATCAATTCTACTTCGTAGAGATAGACTTCGTGCAGGTAAACCCCGCTAAAATTTCTTTCTCCTATTGCATATAGCTTAAGCAGTTCGTCAACGTTCATTGTGGCTTCTCTACACCTTTTAAATGAAGAATACTCTCAGCCAACTGGTTTAACCGGATGTTCTGCCATGTTAGATTTTAAATGCTGAAAGATTCACCGAAAGCACAGGGGATTTAAGCCCCCACCTTTAGGTGGATTGTTTTTAGGCTGGGGATTTAAGCCCCAGCCTAAAAACTTCACTGTCAACTGTCAACTGTCAACTGTCAACTGTTAACCCAGCCCGATATTTCCCTCAATCCGCAAGATTCCAGCAGAAATTAGATTGTTTTGGAAGTGTTAAGCACAAAACGGCATAATCTTTATTTTTGGATTAAAAGTTAACATTTAATATTTTTCAAAATCATCTGAATCGCACTTCTTGACTAAATCAAAAGAACTTTGGGTGGAAAGTGCGATCGAAGCCATAACTTTTTGTGGCTAGTTGAGTTTACTTAGGAGTAGTGTGATAAGGATCACTAATTGATGTTAGTAGTATCACATAGAAACAATCGTTTCGATCACGGCTGGCGAGAAAAAATAGCCGATAGTGGTACTGTGCTGGTAAAAAATTGACAATTCCACGGTCAGTGTGTTTTACTCAACTGGCGATCGAGCAAGTAATTTTACAGATACTTACTCGCAGCAAGAAGGTTGGTTGCAATGTCACTTGGGGCGACCCGCTCCGGCCCGTGAAAATGCTGAGGTCTGAGGATTTCTCGCACAGCGAAAGCTAGAAATCTACTTCGGGGAATAGGGGTATGTATGTATAAAACTGCGATCGCTGGTGGACAAACCAAGTCTGTCTGCTGCTGATTAATGACTAAAAATCGCTAATAAATTCGCAAAAACTAGCAATAAATACCAGGGAAACTATGATACGTGTTTAGCAAAAGAGAATAAATGGTATTCCTTGAAAGTCCAGTATTACAGCTAATATTGCAGTCGATCGGTTGACTGACAGTAGTATTAGTAATGATGTTTTTCTCATCAAGTACAACGCTGACTCAGAGACCATTTTTTATCAAAAAACTTCGCTGCAACCCTTGCTCACAGGAAAAAAACTGCTTTTGAGCGTCTGAGTGTGTACAGGAATGAAAAAGTTTAATTTAGAGCGTTTTTGTATTGCTTTCTTAGCAAGCATAAAGGCTAGCAGTTAGGATTGGGAGTGAATTTTGCTCCCTTTCCCTTGTCAAACAAAGCTATTGTAGAGCACGAATCGTGAGGTAATTGATATGGCTGGAGTATGTAAACTTAGCATCACTGAGACAATTGAAGAACTGAAAAGCCTGTTGACTGAACAAAAAACGGCAAGTGGCTTTCAAAAAATTCAAGCACTTTACCTGTTCAAAATTTGTCACGTTAAGACAGTTAAAGAATTGGCAATGACGATCGGGGTCAATCGCATTACAGTGCAGCGGTGGCTGAGAAAATACCGCTCTGACGGACTCGAAGGACTCCTGGAAACCAAGCACAGCGGCGGTCGCAAGCCAGCCATTCCTCCTCTGGCCCGCGCTAGTTTGGCAATGCACCTCAGTGACCCCCAAAAAGGCTTTAGAAGCTATGGAGAAATTCAAGAGTGGTTGCAGCAGGAATACAGCATTGAGGCTTCCTATAAAGCTGTTTACGCGACGGTTCGATACCAACTAAAAGCGAAGTTGACCAAAGTCTAACAGGATGACTAACTTGCAGGTTGTGTCTAACTTGCACGTTTTGATTGTTTTAATCTCAGGTCAAATTTTCAGATTCAAAACGAAGCTGAAAATAGTCTAAATAACGACTAACTTGTAGGTTTTGTCTAGCTTGCAGGTTTTGTCATGTTTACTATTTTTATTCTCAAATCAAGATTTTCAGAATCTAAGGCAAAAACCGATCTAAAGCGGCTTTCAACTCTTCAATTTCTGTATCAATATTGCCTTCTTTGGCGGCTCTAGCGATGCACTCAGTTAGATGTTCGTCCAGGATGATTCTCGCAACGCGATCGAGCGCACCTCGAACCGCAGCAACTTGTATCAGAACTTCGGGACAGGGACGATTTTCCTGCACCATTGTTTTTATACCCCGAACGTGTCCCTCAATCCGAGACAAGCGATTAACCAGCCGCCGCCGGGATTCTTCATCGTGATGGTGAGGATGAACTGATTCATCGCCGTGATGGTGGTGGGAATTTGAGGGCAAAGATTTGTCAGTAGAAGTATCAGATAAAATCATGAGGCAAAATTTAATAGTTAGAATTCAGAATATTAGGATATTGTCCAGGCTTCTGACTCATGTATTGTAACCAGTTCTAGAGCAGAATGGGATGCAGGCGCGGTTACGATTTGTCAAAATATATTTAGGGGTTCTCCGCGACAGATTATTTAGTCTGCGCGAGAATACCTATATCTAAATAACTCAGCCTGACTTTTATTCAAGATATGCGACTATTCAAGTTTTTTCGCCCAGCACCCGGAACCGCAGCTCGCCTGTTAAGCCTAATCTTAGCAATGACGATCGCCCTAAACGCTTGGACGATCGACCCGACACCAGCCTCTGCCATTGACATCAAGCCCGAGTCCAACCTTCGCCAACAGCTTAAAACAGCAGTGCCGAAATTACAAGTAGAGGAATTCTCATCGGCTGTCGAAAATCCCCAAAAGTTGGCACTCCGGGCTTCAGAAGTGCCAGCGACTGCTAGCAGCAACAGCTTTGTCACCGCAGCGGTCGATCGAGTCGGGCGATCCGTTGTCCGAATTGATACCGAGCGTACAGTCAGCCGCAACCTCGATCCGCTGATGGAAGACCCCTTTTTCAATAGATTTTTCCGAGAAGACTTGCGAACTCAAGTACCCAGACAAGAACGTTTGCGGGGTCAAGGTTCCGGCTTTGTCATCGACAAAAGCGGGACTGTATTAACTAACGCTCACGTAGTTGACAAAGCCGATCGAGTTACTGTCACCTTAAATGACGGCAGCGTTTTCCCGGGAGAAGTGTTAGGTACGGACGAAGTGACCGATTTAGCCGTTGTTAAAATTAATACCAAAGGTGTTAACTTGCCCGTGGCCGCTTTGGGAGATTCCGATGTGGTGAAAGTGGGAGATTGGGCGATCGCCGTCGGAAACCCTTTAGGATTTGACAATACCGTCACCTTGGGAATTATCAGCACCTTGAAGCGATCGAGCGCAGCCGTAGGAATTCCCGACAAGCGCCTCGATTTCATTCAAACAGACGCAGCCATCAACCCCGGCAATTCCGGCGGGCCGCTGTTAAACGGTTTAGGAGAAGTAATCGGCATCAATACGGCAATTCGAGCCGATGCGATGGGAATTGGGTTTGCGATTCCCATCAACAAAGCGAAAGCTATCTACGCGCAGTTAGCCAAGGGAGAACAAGTCAGTCACCCATTTTTGGGCATTCAGATGATTGCTTTGACTCCTGAAATCGCTAAAGAAAATAACGCCGATCCAAATGCTGTTTTGATCGTACCGGAAGTCAAAGGAGTGTTAGTGATGCGAGTTATGCCAAATACACCTGCGGAAAAAGCGGGGATTCGGAAGGGAGATGCGATCGTCCAAATTGACGGCGAGGCTGTCACCACAGCGAAACAGTTGCAAAATCTGGTGGAAAACAGCCAAATCGGTCAAATTTTGAAACTGAAATTGCGGCGGGGTTCTATGACGAAAGATGTGACTGTTCAAACGGCTCAATTGAGAGATTTTTAGAGCTGAAGGGGAGGAGGGAGAAATCGTTAGAAACCCTCCTCCTTGTTTCTTTTTTATCTAAATTGATTCAGTAGTGCGATCGTTTTAAGAGTCGCATTTTTTAATCATAAAAACTGATAGTATATTTTAAAAGAGTATCAATGTCCAAACAATGAAAAAAAAAATCAAAGTTTAAATTACCCAAAAAGTCAAGTTATTGAGGCACTAAAGCAGGATTATTTTCAAATGATCGCGCAGATTCAGAATTATGGTATATTGTTTAGTAATGCGATTTCAGGAGTTACGCTTTGTCGTTATGTGCGAATCTTTCAATATCTGGATGAAATCTTTTCAGCTTCAGAAAACGCTGCAACAGGTCAACAAAAGAAGTTTTATAAGCACGGTAGATTTTTTATTCTGGCTATTCTTGCAAGACGCTATAAACCTTTGCTGAATAAGCATGAAGTTTCTTTGTATGAGGACGATAAAATGCAGCTTTCACGAATTGGCTTAGAGCTTGCTGAGGTTGTTTACACTGTTGCTGAATCGAACTTTGCTAGTGACAATAAGGGATATCTTGCTATTTTTAGGAATATCACAGATGTTAAACCTTTAACGAGTGAGGTGATGCAGGAGTTAGAGCGTAGGGATGCTCAGGCTAACAATCCGAATATACCTACAGTTTAACTTGTGAGATAGATATTAATTATGAATAAGAAGCAGAGACTAGAATTAACTTGGATTGGTAAGGATATTCGCCCCAAATTGGAGCCGCGAATTTTGCTGGAAGATCCAGAGAGGTGTTATCATGCGGCGCATCAGGTGAGTGAAAATGATATTTTTGATAATCGCTTAATTTTTGGGGATAATTTGTTGGCTCTCAAGGCTTTGGAGTCTGAGTTTACAGGAAAAATAAAATGTGTTTTTATCGATCCGCCTTACAATACGGGCTCAGCTTTTACGCATTATGATGATGGGGTGGAGCATTCTATTTGGCTGTCTTTAATGCGAGATCGTTTAGAGATTTTGCGTAATTTATTATCTAATGATGGTTCTTTGTGGATTACAATTGATGATAATGAAGCGCATTATTTAAAAGTGATGTGTGACGAGATTTTTGGGCGCGTAAATTTTGTTGCGAATGTAGTCTGGCAGAAGAAGTATGCGGCATCGAATGATGCACTATGGTTCAGTAACGATCATGATCATATTTTAGTTTATGCGAAAGTTAAAACCTCTTGGAAACCTAATAGACTTCCTCGAACTGAAAAATCAAACTCAGCATACAAAAATCCTGATAATGATTCTCGTGGTGCTTGGCAATCAGACAATTATACTTGTAACAAATCTATTGATCAGCGTCCTAATCTATACTATCCAATCACTAATCCAAATACTGGTGAAATTATTCTCCCTAAGAAAACGGCAGTATGGAGATATTCGCGCGAGAGACATGAAGATAATGAACAACAGGGCTTAGTGTATTGGGGAGTAGAAGGAAAGAACTCTGTACCTCGCTTCAAGAGATTATTAAGTGCGGTTTCTGACAAAGGAGGAGTACCACAAACAATATGGACATGGGAAGAAGTGGGTCATAATCAAGATGCTAAACGAGAGCAGTTGCAACTTAATGCACAAGAACCCTTTTCAACTCCTAAACCTGAAAAGCTACTAGAACGTATTCTTCAACTTGCCACTAATCCCAAAGATATTGTTCTTGATTCCTTTGCAGGTTCAGGAACAACAGGCGCAGTCGCGCAGAAAATGGGAAGACGCTGGATTATGATTGAACTCGGCGAACATTGTCATACCCATATCATTCCCCGACTCAAAAAAGTAATTGATGGCGAAGATCAAGGTGGAATTAGCAAAGCATTTAACTGGAAAGGTGGCGGAGGGTTTCGGTACTATCAGCTTGCACCATCCCTACTAGAAAAAGACAGATGGGATAACTGGGTGATAAATAAAAACTATAACGCCGCGATGCTTGCCGAAGCACTCTGCAAAATCGAAGGTTTCACCTACGCACCATCAGACACCTTCTATTGGCAACATGGCTATTCCACCGAAAGCGACTTTATCTATGTCACCACCCAAAATCTTAGTCATGAACAACTATCTAAACTTGCAGATGAAGTAGGAGAAGAGCGCACCCTACTTGTTTTATGTACCGCCTTTCGAGGCCAAACTGACACATTCCCAAATCTCACCGTTAAAAAAATTCCTAAACAAATCCTTTCACGGTGTGAATGGGGACATGACGACTACAGCCTAAAAATTGAAAACTTGCCAAAAGCACCTCCCAAGTTCGGACAACTAGCACTATTTGACATGGATACCTATGATAAATAAACTTGTTAATAATATTTCTAATCGTCTCAGTCTGCGCCATCCCCAGCGCCAATCATTAGAAATTCTCGATCGCATTTGTGAACTCTTATCAATCCCAGACATCATAGATAGAGAAACAATTTTAGTCGCCATCAAAAAAGAATTCCCAACGTTTACTGACTTCGAGCGCGACTTTCCGTCCCTATGTTTTGCCCTAGCCACAGGTGTTGGTAAAACTCGACTCATGGGCGCATTTATCAGTTACTTATACCTAGCATATAACATTAAAAACTTCTTTATCCTTGCCCCAAACCTAACCATTTACAACAAACTGATTACCGATTTTACGCCCAATACCTCAAAATATGTATTTACGGGGATCTCTGAATTTGCGATCGATGTCCCAGAAATCATTACGGGAGATAATTACGAAAAGTCATCTACCATCACTGATTTTTCCCGGTGCAGAATCAACATCTTCAATATTTCAAAAATTAACTCGGAAGTACGGGGAGGCAAAAGCCCCAAAATCAAACGACTATCTGAATTTATTGGCGAAAGCTATTTTGATTACCTGTCTCAATTAAAAGACCTCGTAATTCTAATGGATGAATCGCACCGATATCGCGCTTCAGCAGGAGTTCGCGCTATTAACGAATTAAAACCATTAATGGGGGTAGAACTTACCGCCACACCCTTTATCGAAACCAATAAAGGTTTAGTAGCTTTCAAAAATGTCATCTATGACTATCCCCTCGGACGTGCCATAACCGATGGATTTGTTAAAGATCCAGCAGTCGTTACCCGCAAAGACTTTAACCCTAGCGCAATGTCACCAGAAGCGATCGAGCGTCTTAAACTAGAAGACGGCATCTATCTCCATGAAAATATTAAAGCTGAATTAGAAACCTATGCTATTCAAACTGGAAAACACATTGTTAAACCCTTTATGTTAGTGATTGCCCGTGACACTAGCCACGCCTCAAAACTCATGGAACTCATTCAATCCGATGAATTTTCCGAAGGGGATTATAAACATAAAGTTATTCAAGTTGATTCTAGTAAAACGGGCGCTCAAGAAGATGAAATGGTAGAGCGATTGCTCAAAGTAGAACATACCGATGAACCTACTGAAATAGTTATCCATGTAAATATGCTCAAAGAAGGTTGGGATGTCACTAACCTCTATACAATCGTCCCTCTGAGAGCCGCAAATTCTAAAATTCTGATCGAGCAATCTATCGGAAGGGGCTTGCGTTTGCCCTATGGAATGCGTACAGGTGTAGAAATTGTCGATCGCCTAAATATCGTCGCCCATGACAAATTCCAAGAAATTGTCGATGAAGCAAAGCGCCCAGAATCCCAAATCTGCCTGAAACAAATTATCCTCACAGATGAAGACTTACAGCAAAAGACACAAACAGTAATTTCGCGATCGCAATTAGCCGAAAATCTAGGACTTCACCCCGAACAACCCATTAATTTACCTGATAATTTACCTGAAACAGCACCCCAAAATATTCAACAATCCCTATTTCAATCACCTATAGAACAAAATATTGCAGAGCTTACATATCAAGAAATCTTAAAGCTTGAAAGCCGCCCCGAAGAAGTCCCAACTACCGCCGATCTCGCATCCCCAAAAGTTCAGGGAAGGGTGCGCGAAGCGGTAACAAGAAAATATCAACCCGCACAAATGGAACTTGAAGGTATAATAGCACCTCCAGATATTGAAGCGATCGTTGCGAAAACAACAAATTTAGTGATCCAGCAAACCATCAATATTCCTAAGATTCTTGTGATTCCTAAAGGGGAAGTGCGATCGGGTTTCAGGTCTTTTGCCCTAGATATCACAGGCTTAAATTATCCCGTTCCCTCCCAAGAACAATTACATATTCAATCGCTAACAACGAATAAAGTTGAATTTATGGGAATTATCAAAGAAAACTTTGAAGAATCCCGGCTAGAAAACTATATTGTCAAAAATTTAGTCAACTTCGATGATATTTCCTATGACGAACACGCTGATTTACTCTATGACCTTGCGGGTCAAGTTCTCAGTCATTTTATGACCTACTTATCCGAAGAAGATATACACAAAGTTTTACGCTATTACCAAAGGGAAATTGCCAATTTTGTCCGTAGCCAAATGCAACCACATTTCTGGGAAGAAACAACAGGTTATGAAGTCAAAATCAGTAAAGGTTTTACAGCTCTAAAAGATAGTGCCTACACTACAAATGCTAAGAATTGCCTTGATTATCAATCTTCGCCACGAGACAAAAGCAATATGTCCAAATATCTGTTTACAGGCTTCTCCAAATGCCTCTATCCAGAACAGAAATTTCAATCGGAAGCAGAAAGAATACTAGCACTGATTTTAGAACGGGATGCAATCAAATGGTTTAAACCCGCAAAAGGACAATTTCAGCTTTATTACAAATGGCATGGAGACTATCGAGAATATCAACCCGATTTTGTTGCTGAAACTGAAGAAGTTATCTATATGCTTGAACCAAAAGCTCGAAATGAAATTGACAATCCTCAAGTGCTTGCTAAGAAAGATGTCGCTGTTCAATGGTGCCAAAATGCTTCAGACTATATGCTCAATCACGGTGGCAAACCTTGGAAATATGTCTTGATTCCCCATGATGCGATCAAAGAAAATATGACACTCCAAGGAATAAGCGATCGCTATACCGTCACTACTAAGGGTTAATTTCAGCGGCACTCGGGATCTAAAAAGTAATCACTAGCCATGCTACCAACCGATGCCAAAGGGCGAAACGTAGGAAAATTTTTCAACTATCCAGAAATCCTTCATTACTCGATGCTATATTTTTCGCCCCCCAGCTTTTGCATTAGCCTAATCTTCAAGCTCTAAATATCGAGCCAAAATCAGTTGAATTTCGGATATTTGTTGGAACTCTAATTGCCCAAGACAACGCACAAGTCTGCGTTTATCAAACGTCATCGGATCGACACACACGATAAAACTCTCGGCACTCAGACCATTGAGAGTCGAAGGAATCACAGGCAAAAGAACAGCTCGTAAACCCTCGTTGGGAACAGCAGAAGTGATGGGTAGAACAGTGACCTTGCTGCGTTGATTAAAAGCAGTTCCTGAAATAATTACCGCTGGTCGAGTCTTGCGGATTTCTGTACCAACTGACGGATCGAAAGTTACAAGCCAGATGCTTCCCAGTCGATAATCGCTGCTTGCTGCCATGCTTCCTCCTCATCGGTCAATTCATCACTTAGTTCATCCAGCAATAAACAGGCTTCTATCATTGCCTGCTGTTCTTGTTGTTTACGCCATGCTTGCAATAAAACCTCAACTAGGCGACTGCGATTTTCTACACGCTGGTCAATGTAACGCACTAACTCATCTGGCAAAGAGATAGATACTTTCATAGACAGTATTTATGCTACTTTTAATACTACCAATGGTAGCAGAAATATCGACCAGATTGCAAGCTTATGAAGTAGAGCAGCAGCAACGATCATTTCGCCTGATTCCGATCGCCCTTTAGACAAAATTAGCGGGATCTTGATCTCGCCGATGCTTCGCGAGAATCGGAGTACCTTGGCCCTCACCCACCAAAGCCGCCGTTTCCTCCAAAGCTTCCCTCAATCGCTTGGCTGCGTAAATCGACATATCGCGGGGCACATTCACCCGATCGCGCAAATACCGCAAAGCCACATCAGAACCACCCGGCGGTTTACAAACTTCCCCAGTCATCATCAAAGTTAAAGCACAACGCAAAGCCTCATCAAATAAGCTGTCATCAGCAGGATTGACTCGAACGATGTTGTGCTGGTGCTTGATGACGCGGTGGAGTGCTTCAGCGCGGGAGGTTTCCGGTTCTGGGTACGTCACATCTGGTAGTCCGGCCCAAGGCCCGTTATCCACGCGGGCTTTGTTGAGTAGCATCTGGGGTTCGCCGTTTTCCCAGCAGCCGCCCATTTGAGGCGGTAAATCGTGGACGTGGGTGTGGAAGTCGCTCTGAGTACCGCGATAAGTCGGGCGGCTTTCCATCCCTGCAAACCAGTCAGCAAAGCGCGGGTTTTCTTCCCGCAGGGAGTATCCTTTGTAGTAGTAAAGACTGGCATTCATCCGTTCGACGTAGGGCGTAAAAATTACATCGACTGTGCCAAATTCATCCAGGAAATAAGGGCCGGGCGTGCGCGAGAGTGCTGCTTCGACTTGGGCGACAACGCTGGTGAATTGGTTGCGGTTGCGCTGATCTGCTCCGCCTGTACTGACGCGGCACAGCCAAGAGCACCAAGCACTAAACAGCTTTCGCTCTAGCTGTCGGAGGGGAAGGACTTGGGGGTTTTCCATCCCCAAACCCAAGGGGCCGAAGACTCGTTCTAGGGCGATTAAGATATCATCGCTTTCGGTGATGATGCGGCCGTCTAGCTCGATCGCTGGTAGCATTCCTGATGGTACTTTCCGCTTGTACCAACTTTCTTTTTCCCCATAGCAGAACATGGTAACTTTGTCAATCCGGTAGGGGATTTGTTTTTCTTCTAACCACAGCCAGATTTTTTGGCAATAGGGACACCACGCATGGTGATCGCGGTAGAGGGTGACTCGCACATCGGATTCGGTTTTGCCGAAGAGGCGCAACCGGGATTGGGCGTTGGTTGGGCCGTTGGTGCGATCGATTTGAAAGTCGGTGAGGGTTTCTAATTCTTTCCAGCTTAGGGGAGAAACGGTCATAGGATTTTAGATTTTAGATTTTAGATTGGAGAATTGCAGAATGCGACTTCTTAGTAATAATTTAACTTACGCACCAACTCTGCATCAGTAAGGTGCGCAGTGCGCACCCTACTAAACTACTACAAAATTATAATTAAAAAAGCTTTTGAGGACGATCGTCCTCACTACAAACTGATAATCAAGGCGACATTTGGGGAGGCGGTGGGGCGTCTTGAATTTTAGTGAGTGCTGCTTTCATTTCGGGAGTTGCTAAGAATTTTTGGGTATCTGCGATCAAACGATCGCCCCAGAGGTTTTCTTTGAGAAAATCTACGGTAGCATAACGTTTGTCGAGTTTCAGGGCTGCTTCTCCCATTGCTAAGCCTTTTGCTTTGTCGCCTTTGCCGTACAATGCTACTGCTAGAGCTAGCATTGCTTCTGCGGCTTCTTTGTCGATCGCGATCGCCTGTTCCCAGCGTTTGATAGCACCATCGGCATCTCCCATTTCGTATTTGACTAATCCGATATTGTTGATAGCTGGCCAAAGTTTTTTTTCTAAAGCAAAGGCTTTTTCGTATTCGGCGATCGCCCGATCGAACTGCTTGAGCTTGTAAAAAGCATTGCCCAAATCAAATAATGCACCTGGAGTATTTGGTTTTATTTTCAAACCAGCTTGCAAGTATTCGACTGCTTTCTCATACTTAGCTTGTCGAAAGTGTGCTTCTCCCAAAACAAATTTAATTGAGGCATTTTCGGGCGCGAGGGATTGAGCTTGTTGCAAAGCCACAATACCTTTATCAAGCTGCTCGACTTGAAGGTACAAGCTGCCTAACAAAGTCCAAGTTTGAGCATTCTTGGGGGCTAATTGTGTGGCGAGTTCGGCTCTGGGTACTGCCAGTTGGTACTGCTGGAGTCTGGCTAACTGAACGGCTTCTTCTGCAAGGCTCAAGGCTGTTTGTTCGAGCGCGGCCGAGTCAATTTGTATGGTGTAAGGCAGGAGTGCCTGGGCGATGACAGGCTTGGGCATTGTCCACAAACCAAGTGCGAGCAGCAGAGATAGTAGAGGAAGACGATTAGGCACGCGATCAGCCCCAGCAAAAAATATAATGGTTTCTCGATCGCCTATAATAACCTATATTCTTGATTTTTGATATTAATTCCTGACTCGCAATGTTTTGCGGGTTTGATTTAAATAGTTCCCAAATTCTGTTGGCACTCAGGAATAAGAGTTTTTATTCACTGCTTTATAAAGGACTAAAGTCCTCACTACAAACCGGGGAATTTCTTCCTTTTTACTTGACTTCAGTAATTCTATTTTACCTTGAATTACTACAATAAAAGTGGTTGGTAATGAGGACTTTAGTCCGATTTTTTCGCGCGGACTAAAGTCCTCACTACCAACCTTTTGCGCTCAAGAATAATAGTTTTGATTTACTGCTTTAGAGAGGACTGAAGTCCTCACTACCAACCTGGAAAATTGTTCATTTTCAGCAACTTGATTGAGTTGATAAACTCTGTTGAATCTTGTCTAACAATTGTGCTGCTGACAAGGAAGAAGGCAGAATTTTGGCAGATACTTCTTGCAGGAGAAAGTCGATCGCCTCGGATTCCGAATTTACAGCAGACCGATAATCCCAGACTAAAATTGGCAGTTTTACTGCCATTTGCCGCAGGTTCGATAGCGCTTGCAACATAGCGGTGGATGCTGAGGGGGCATCTTGCAAGCATAGCAAAACTAAGTCAACGCTTTGATATTGCAACTGCTGCAAAACTTCTGTCCAACAGGGAGCGATCGACCCTCGAAATCCTGCGGTTTGAATGTACTGAATCAAAGCTTGAAAGTTGGGACTAGAAAACTGAGAACTGGGAATCGGAATCTCGGCCACAGTCGATCGATCGCGATTGTCTAATTCTCCCGTCGGATTTCCCGAAGCCGCGCGGTGCAAGTCCGGTAAACTCGAAATGTCGGCAAACAAAATACTGGGCTTCCAACTCATGCCAGCAGCTACTTGAATCACTTGCCACAATGCCGTTGGTACTAACCCAGTTCCGTCGCGACTGCTGCCCGCTAAACAGGGAAATACCGACAACCCTTTGACTTGATTTGCTAGTTGCGTCGTTGCAGGGTCTAAAGTTACTAAGGGGAGAGAACCCAAATTTCGAGACCGACTTAACTGTTCGATGAAAGCCAAGGGGTTTGGCAATTGACTGGTACTGTCCAAGACGATCGCATCAGGCCGCCAAATTCGCGCTACGAGTTCTGCTTGCCCCAGGTCGTCTGCTTCTAACACTCGGCAGTAGCTGGGGTTTAGGAGTAAAGCAGAGCCTTGAGAAGAACTGTTTTGCGGACTAAGCCACAACACCGTTAAAGAACTTCTCACCTTCCTGGTATCGTCATCGGGGCGGGCGATCGAGTCTAGCAAGCGCCGCAAAGCGGATTCTTCGACTGGCAAGCTCAAAAAGCCTTCGGCGCGGTTGACAGAAGCCCGTTCTTTTTCGCCTCTGGTGGCTGTGATAATCGCCGGAATCGATCGGGTATCTGGATCGCTCTTGAGCAGCGTCAGCACGTCCCAGCCGGACAGCAGCGGCAGCAACGGGTTGAGAAAAATCGCTTCTGGACTGAACCTGCGGGCTTTTTCTAGCGCTTCGGTGCCGGAACGGGCGACGATTACTTGGTAGCCCAAACCGGAGAGGACGTTGGTTAAATCTTCGATATATTTGGGAACTGCTTCGACTATTAATACTAAACGAGAGCGAGAATTGGCGATCGGAGTTTGATATTTTGGTTGTAAGAATTCTCCCTCGGTGGCTGTACCTGCTGGGGATTCTTCCCGGCTATTTCCCGGAGGATTTGGCGGCAGCAACAAGGTAAATTGAGAGCCTTGGTTTTCTGAGGAAATAAACGAAACGTCTCCGCCGTGGAGCCTCGCTAGCCGTTGAGTCAGTACCAGTCCCAGTCCGGTTCCTTGAAAGCGCCTGGTGAGCGGGCTTTCAAGTTGTTGGAATTTCTGAAAGATCACGTGTTGTTTGTCGGCGGGGATGCCGATGCCAGTATCCCAAACTGTGAATGCGATCCAGCCTTCCCAAACGTTTACTTTCAAGCCGATTTTGCCGCCCGCTTCGGTGAATTTTAGGGCGTTGGCAAGGAGGTTGACGAGCATTTGCCGCAGCCGCAGTTCGTCGGCAACTAAATAGCTTAGTCCCGGTTCTATTTCGAGTGTAAATTCGATTTCTGCGGAGGGTTCTGCGTTTGTTTTGTCGTTTGTTTTGCTCGGCTGGGGAGGGGATTTTTCTTCTTGTTGCAGTTGTTTTGCTTGTTCAAAGGCTCTTTTGCAGGTGGCTGCTATTTCGACTGGTTCGGGAATTAGTTCTAGCTGCCCGGTTTCCATTCGGGTCAAATCTAAAATGTCGTTAACTATTGTCATCAAATGCCGCCCGCTTTTATGGATTAGTTTGGCGTAGCGTGTTTGGCGATCGTTGAGTTCTCCGATCAATTTATCTTTGAGGAGGCTGGACAAACCGAGAACGGCGGTGAGCGGGGTTTTTAGTTCGTGGCTGATGCAGGATAAAAATTCGTCTTTGAGTCGGTTGAGGTGGATTAAATCTGCGTTTTTGGCTGCTAGTTCTTTGGCAACTAACTGTTCTTCGGTGACATCTTGTCCCATGACTAAAATTAGGTTGTCCGACAGCGGTTGCTTGACAAATTGCCAGATCCGTTCTTGACCTTTTTGTACAGGACAATTGCAAGTGTAGGTGTCTGGTTTGCCGGCGGTGGGGCACCAAGCTGGAGCGGTTAAGGTTGATGGGGAGGCGGCTGCGTACAGGGGTAGCGAGCAACTGGTGGCGGCTGTTGAATCACGCGCGGCGAAGCTATCCCGCAGTCCATCGCCCGATCGAGCTACTCCTACTAAGCTCTTGCACTCTTGGGCGATCGCCTCTACCTGCGCACTCGTGTATTCGGTTGTTGAATGGCTTGGTTTCTCGGACAAGTGTTTGCCCAAATTTGCTGCTGGTTCTGGAATTGGTTCTGGCCCCGCTCCCAGCAAAATCCGCCACGATGCGTTTTGGCTGACTATTTGTCCGGTGGGGGTTTGCAATCTCAGGGGTAGGGGCAGTTTTTCCAGCAGTTGGACTAGGGAGTTGAGATTTTCCGAGGGTTTCAATCCTTCTTCTACAAAGCGCACTTGAGCGCCAAGGGCGGTGGCGAGGGCGGCGGAAACGGGGATTAATTCGATTTCTTTGACTGCTGTTGGTAGCGATGTGAGGTTGCTCTGCGAGGCGATAAATTGCAGCAGGCTCAGGCCCTCTAACAGTCCTAAAAATTGACCGCTGGCATCTATGAAGCCGATCGGGATTTTGGAGAAACCGCCGATGGTTTTGCTCTCTTGAGGGGTGTTCTGTTCTTCTGTTTGCAGGTACTGCCAGAATTCGCTGACACTCAGAGTGGCCGATACTATTCTGATGGGTTCGATCGCGATCGGGCTTTCCGACAAAGGTTGCTCCCAGTCGTTTGTGCGATCGACTCCATAAGCCCAAAGGCTGCGGAGGTAAACTAATCCCAGGGGCTGTAGCTGTTCGTTGACTACTGCGACTCGATCGCAGTTACCTTGGCTGAAAATTGACCGCAGAGATTCTAGCGCCGCCGTGTGTTGGCACAGTGGCACTGGCTCCATAAAGTTCTTGAGACTGGGACTGGTGGTTGGCATAACAAACCTGAAAGTCTGCTATCAATAGCAGTAGTATTTTTGATACCCAATCTAGCTGCCGATTTTTGTATCTTATTTGTTTTATACCACTTCGCTATCTCGCACGGGATATGTACTTATACCTACGAATTCTATGCCTGCACCTGATTTGAGGCTAATATCACTTATCTTAAGCCTTAAGGTTAATTGCAGAAATCAGGCTTAGGGTGCTTGACGCAAGAGCAGAGGATGAGAGTTTAATTATCCCTCTGTTAAAAGGTTGTCACCAATTTTGCTGTTAAGATTGGTTAAATCAATGTTGCAATAATTGTTAAAATATTAAGTGTTTTGTAAAGGAGATATCAACTCTGAGCGATCCAGCACTTTCGGGCAATGCGGGCGTTTCATCTACAGCTTTGCTTCCCCAACTGTCGATCGGTATTTTTGTCCAGTCTGAGGAACTTGCAGGCTGTGCGATCGAGCTTTTGAGGGGCGATCGCTATACTTTAACGCATATTAAATCGGCGGTGGAGTTTTGGGGATTCCTGAAGCACAATTACCACGTCGATTGTTTGGTTGTTGAGGTAGATCGGGATCTGCGATCGCTTCTGAGCAAACTGCAAGCACGATCGATCTTTTTGCCTGCTGTAATTTTTTCGCCCCAGCCGGGGGAGGATGGAAGGCCCGAAGCACCACCTTCAGATAATTTTGAGGCCGCAGCCAGTAGATCCCAGAAGAGTCAAGAGCAAAGTTGTGCTTTTTTTTATCACCCTGCGGAGGTGCAACTGGCGATCGATCGATCGACTGAAATAGCTGCAAGTATCGATCGGGCGATCGCCCAATTTCTCAAACTTTCCACTCCCGTTGCTATCAATAACCAATCCGCAAGCGTCGATCCCACAGCCCAATTGACAGCTCAAAGTTTGCTAAGCCGACAGCAGCGCCGACTTGCGGAAAATTACGCGAGCGATGAGGATTTTTAAGTAGTAAACCTGCTATACTGTTTCCAGCAACGCAATCGAGATATACACATAGCTCGATTTTCTAGAAAGTCTAGAACTTTCCTAGAACGCTGAAACCATTACAGAACCTTGAAAACAGAATATGCAAGCAAAAAATACAGCACCTAAGCCATTAGTCTCTGTCTACGCTGAGAAGGGTGTTTTGGCTTTCCGATTCAGCAGTAAGTACAATCCACTGTTTGAGATACTGGATGGTAAAGCACCCGCCAAACAGCGGACAATGGGACTAGGTTTGAGAGAGTCACCTGAGAATTGGAAACTAGCTCAATCTGCTGCACTACGGATAGAACGTGACTTGTCAGACTCTGAAAACTGGCAGATACTGTTTGACCCTACCTTTGTCAAGTACGGCTTGACGGTCAAGTACAGTGCAGCAGCGCTGAAACTAGCAGCCCCGATACCTGAATCAGAACCTGAGATGACAGTCGGTGCGATGTGGGAAGATTACCTGGTATGGAAACAGCCACAATTACAACCAACAACTTTTTCAGCTATCTATGCTGGTACTTATTCTAATGTTATTAACCAGAAGTGTTGAATGCTTATTAAGAGGATTCTAAAAATAGATACACGAATCCTATCAACTGCTGATTTTAGCAATTAAATACGATTTCCTTAAACCAGTGAATATAGCTGATTTTCTCACACATAAAAGCCTGTAAAT
>JAJAYT010000620.1 GCA_026786085.1 Microcoleus sp. CAN_BIN18
AAGCGGCGATCGCCAGTTCCAGATTCTCGGCTTTTTCCCCTCTGATTCTGCTGACGTAGGCATTCGCCAAATTATTCTGACTATCTGCCCATTCAATGGGAAATGCGTCGCGAGTGTAAATGGACAAAGATGCCTCAAAAGCGGCGATCGCCAGTTCCAGATTCTCGGCTTTTTCCCCTGTGATTCTGTAGAGGTAGGCCATCCCCAAATTATTTTGACACCCTGCCCAATCTTCGGGAAATGCGTCGCGAATCCAAATTTTCAAAGATGCCTCAAAAGCGGCGATCGCCAGTTCCAGATTCTCGGCTTTTTTCCCTCTGATTCTGTTGACGTAGGCAAGCCCCAAACCATTTTGACTCCTTGCCCAATCTTAGGGAAATGCGTCGCGAGTGTAAATGGACAATGATGCCTCAGAAGCGGCGATCGCCTGTTCCAGATTCTCGGCTTTTTCCCCTCTGATTCTGTAGAAGTAGGCCCTCCCCAAACCATTTTGACTCCTTGCCCATTCAAAGGGAAATGAGTCGGGGGTGTAAATGGACAATGATGCCTCAGAAGCGGCGATCGCCAGTTCGAGATTCTCGGCTTTTTCTCCTCTGATTCTGTAGAGGTAGGCAGCAGCCAAATTATTTTGACATTTTGCCCATTCAAAGGGAAATGCCTCACGGGTGTAAATCTCCAATGATGCCTCAAAAGCGGCGATCGCCAGTTCCAGATTTTCGGCTTTTTTCCCTCTGATTCTGTAGAGGTAGGCAGCAGCCAAATTATTTTGACTCTCTGCCCATTCAAAGGGAAATGCCTCACGGGTGTAAATCTCCAATGATGCCTCAAAAGCGGCGATCGCCAGTTCCAGATTTTCGGCTTTTTCCCCTCTGATTCTGCTGTGGTAGTCACCCCCCAGACTCTTTTGAAACAGTGCCCACTTTTCCGAGTCAGCTTCGCGGGTGACAACAGTTAATCCTATCTCCAGACAAGCAATAGCAACCTCTAAATTACTTGCCAAATTGCCTTGTCGCAGACTATAAAACCTACTATCCAAATTGTATAAAAAATTAGCAAAATAGTCTGCTTCTTCTGCATCCAAAGTTGCCAGAGTTTCAGTTGCCCACTCTCGCAAATATTGGGCAAAACCATCATCTATTAATTCTAGATTAGCTTGCAGGATCTCGCTTTCTTGCTCGCTGGGACAGGTGACGAGAGAATCAATCAGATTGTGATAGGCTTCGAGGCGTGCTTCGTTCATTGCTTACAACCCATGTTTTTAGAATTTTACATTCTTTGTCGGGGAAAAACAAGGGGGAAACCCGACTTTCTGAATCGTCTGGAGTCGGTGGAGTGTGCGTCATACCTCAAGACAGGTAAGATAGGAGAATCCTAGTGATAAAACGATGTGAAAAATAGACACTCTTGTTTGCTTCGTTCCTCGCAATGACAAAAAAACTTAACTTAACCGTATTGTGTCATAAGCTGCTACGCAACTGTGTCGTATAATATAGAGACAAGATAAGTAAGCGATCGCAATAATCAATCTATTCGGAATTGGCGCAGTCTCATTCAAAAAAATCTGGAGAATTTGCGATCGTGCAAAAAACAAGAGGAAACTAAAATGATTTCACAAACCTTAGTAGAGATTGAACGTTCTATTAGTTCCCTGTCCATAGAAGAACAACTTTGGCTGCTGGAACGCATCGCTTGCCGAGTACGAGAGAAAACTCACATAGCTAATAAACTCGCTAATGCTAAATACCTCGAAGCAGAGATAGCAGAGATGGCAAACGATCCAGATATTCAAGTTGAGATTGCTGCTATCAATCAAGAGTTCATTGTGGCAGAAATGGATGGTTTAGAAGCGCTATGAGCATTCAGCGAGGGAAAATTTATTTTGTCAATCTTAACCCAGTTCATGGAAGAGAGCAAGCTGGAATGCGACCTGTTTTGGTGCTTTCCATTGATAATATAATTAATTCGCTTCATCTCAAATACTGTCAGAACTTACGCATGGGTGGCCAGAAACCGGGTTTTTTCCGAAAATCTTTCGCCGCAGTCCACAGATTAAGTAAAAAACCCGGTTTCTTAGATGGTGGTGCATCCAGGACTGATTTTGTTAATGCCAATTATGCAACATCTTGCTATCACAAAATTATTGGGCGGAGTGAAACGGAGGGTTGTTTAGACTGTGTAGGCTGGTGCGTCGCTATGAGATAGTCGATTTTTATTCAGGGATTTTCTCTTAGCGACACACCTACAAATTTTTATCTTTGATTGGCATAGTCCTTCGCCGGACACGGCAGTGCCGTTTCCTTACAGATGATAGGCTAAAGATGAAAGATTGAGTGCTGATTTTCAGAATTGGTATTTAAGGCGGCGGTAGAGTGCCAATCAGATTTTGAGCTAATTCTACAAATTCTTCAGCACAGTTAATTTGTTCCGCAGCTTGTTCGACAGTAACAGTATCAATTCCCCCGTAATCTCCACTATTTCGCAAATCTTGAGCATCAATCAAAAATCTGTGAAACTCAGCAGGGACTCTTCCTGTACGGGCAAATTCTCGACCGAAAGCTCCAATCACTGCGGAATGTTTAGAAAAAGACATTCCTTCACCATCTAAAAATGCCTCAGCAATATAAAACATAGCATAATAAGCACGAGCAGCAGCATAGTCTGGAAAGCCATTATCTAGCAATACTCTTGCCGCTGAGATGCTTTGGCGAGCTTTCAGAATTAAGTCTAATTGTTCGGGTTTCATAAAGCTATTCCCTCTTTACGAATGTTCCTCAACAAAGGCCCGTTGTAGTGCGTAAACCGATTTTCGTCCATAAACAAACAGCTAAGCACTTCATCATTTTGGAGAGACAAGTCAGCCCGAATATGGCTGGTTCTTTTGATTTCTTCGCCGGGATTGACTTGTCCTTTAAGAACCACCAAAACATCAATATCTGAGTCGGGCTGTGCGTCGCCGCGCGCTTGGGAACCGTAGAGTACCATTTGCGTGAGCCGATCGCCATACAAATCCTCAAATTGATCTCGCAACTGGGTTAAAATAGTCTGGAGCTTATGGTTGACGTTCATATTGGCGATCGATGTTATGTATTTAGTATAGACATAAACTCGGCGGTTTAAACCGCGTCTACATAAATAAACTCGGCGGTTTAAACCGCGTCTACACAAACAAAGTCCGCCTTCGCGGACTGAAGATAATTAATTAGAAATGCTAAGATTTTAGCCAATTTTAGCGGGTTGCAAAATCTCATTAATACCAAAGAAACCGGGTTCTTGACCATTTTTGCGCTCGCGCGTCTTCTCAGAAAAAAACCCGGTTTCTGACCATTCGTGCGTAAGTTCTAAAAAAATTACAAATCTGTCAGCAACCTTGCCTTTCGCAAAACAAATGTCAATACTGTTTCTTGACCTGTAATAATATCGGCTCTTCCTTCCATCCCAGATTGAATCGAATATTGGCGCGGCTCATTTGCTTGGGAACCTCCGAAGAATTGGCCGCGCGCGGATTGGAGTTTTGTTAAATAAGTTTGTTCGGGCTTAATTGCTATTTCGTAATAGGCTGTACCTAAATTGTTACCGGGATTTTGAGGCGCGATCGCATCTGGGGCGATTTCGCTGACTGTTCCTTTTAATGTGCCGTAATCGGGGAAAGGTAAAGCGGAAATCCTGATCTGTACTGGTTGGCCGATTTGGATGCGGGCGATGTCTTGGGATGTCACTTTGGCTTTGACGACTAGGGGTACGTCGCTGGGGACGATTTGGGCGATCGCACTTCCTGCTTGTACGGTTTGACCGGCATTGCGTACTTCTAATTTGAGAATTGTACCATCAGCGGGTGCGCGGATTACGCTATTTTCGAGTTTTGACTCAATTTGATTTAGTTCTTTTTTAGCTTGAAATAATTGTTGCTGAATGGTCGATCGCTTGACGAGCAAAACCCGTCGGCTTCTACCCAGTCTCTCTGCGACATCCGGTAGCGATGTGGCGAATTTTACTAAAGCGGATTCGACTAATTCTTGTTGGGCGGAATTCCCACTTTGGATGCTTTGAAATTGGGCGCTGGCTAAAATTTGATTTTCTAAGTCGCGCAGTTGCTGGTTGATTTGCTGTGCTGCTATTTGAGACTGATTAACTATTTCTTGGAATTGCTTTTTTTGAGCGCCCAAACGCGAAGCGTCTACAACTGCGATCGCATCTCCGGCTTTGACTATCTGATTTTCGCTGACAGCAATGCTTTCGACGTTTCCTTCGGTGGCGGCTTGCACGACGCGCACTTCTCCGGCTGGACGGACGATCGCGTCTGCTTTGACTGTAGCACTGTATTTGGTGACGCTTGCAAGGGCGATCGCCCCGCCAAAGGTCGCCACCATCAAAATTCCCCCCAAAGTCGTCCAGCGGCTGACAGGGGGCAAAAACTGGTCGTTATCAAAGGTTTCTGCGGGTGTGGGTTCGGTAGTGCGAGGCATGGCGGCTATTGGGGGGTGAGGGGAATCGTTTTGATATTAGTTCTAAAATCTCAAATCTCAAATGGTATGAGTTGGAAGAGGGAGAGATCGATCGCCTATTTGTTTTGTCACATTTATTTTCAGCTTTCCGGATACCAAGCATAGGTTTAGAAGTCTAAATCAAAATTCATAGGGTCAAGGTAAGAATCCGTACAGCTTTGCCGTTCCTACCCGCAAACTTCCTCAAACGTCAAAACTGGTAAGTCAAGCGGGCAACAAGCATCAAAATACGGTGTTTCAGCCATCAGTTTTGGCGCTGTTACCGGGTTTTCATTGTATATGCACGTAAGTAAGTAAGTAAGTAGATAGGTATTTATAGGAGTTACTCATGCCAGAAAATTTACAAGATTCACTGTTCACTGAACTAACCGATCGACAATCTGCTACTGTTAGCGGCGGCAGCATTACCAGCGGTCTCAACGGCGCTAACAGCAGCAGTAACAGCGCTAACAGTAGCAGCGATGGCGTCAATCTGCTATTTTTCATACCGCAGCCGAGCCAGCTTTATCTGTACGATCCAATGCGCGATCGCCCTTACAAAACCCTAGTGGTTTAGATAAATGAGTCAGGTAGTGCGATCGGATAAATTGTGAAAACTTCTCAGTAATATTCCGGAAATCGCACAGCACTTGAAGAACTATGAGTTAGTAATTACACGAGACTATATAAATTTTATAAAATTTCTAGTTCTCGTTCAATCTTATCAAGTTAAATGGAGTCAAATCATCATGCAAGAAACAAACGACAACTCATTGTTTGCTGAACTCACCCCTGAAGAATCAGCTAGCGTCAATGGCGGTCACTATTACGATCGCTGTCAGCGCCGTCGGCGCAGTTGGGCCGTATACCGCCGGAATTGCGACGGTTCCTTCAGAAGAGTAGTCCGCTACGCCTACTACTAAAGTTTACTGCTCTCAATTGAGCTCTATAACTGTGGAGCAAAAAAGCACCCATAACTTTATGGGTGCTTTTTGCTGATTGGCTAGTTGGTGATGAGTAATGTTCATTATGCTCTACCCATTATTCATTTTTCAAAATGTTAAAGAACATCCCTTTGATCGGCAAAATGCCATTATTCGGACAAGTAAACAGGTTTAAGAAATATCAGGTTGTAATCCAGCAGAGTGAAGAAGACTGCGGGGCGGCTTGTTTGGCTTCGATCGCGAAATTTTACGGACAAAATTTTACTATTAGTCGTTTGCGAGAATGTGCGGGCACTGGTCAAAAGGGGACGACTCTGCTGGGCTTGAAGCAAGGCGCTGAGGCGATCGGCTTTAACGCTCGATCCGTGCGAGCAGCCGCTGCTATTTTAGACAAAATTGACGAAGCACCTTTACCGGCAATTATTCACTGGAGTGGTTATCACTGGGTTGTTTTGTACGGAAAACAGGGCGAAAAATATGCGATGGGCGATCCGGCTGTCGGTATGCGCTATATTTCTAAAGAAGAATTAGCAGCAGGTTGGACAGATTGGCTGTGCTTGCTAGTAGACCCAGATCCCGATCGATTTTTTGCCGAAGCAGACGGTCAACCGCCCGCCAATTCAGTACAAAAATGGATGCGCCGGGTTTGGATTTACCGCCAGCTTTTAATGGAAGCACTGTTGCTGAATATGGTGTTGGGTTTGCTGTCAATTTCTTCGCCTTTTCTCGTACAACTGCTCACCGACGACATTTTGGTGCGGGGCGACACGCAACTTTTGGCAAGTGTGGCGATCGCAGTTATAGTTATGAACCTATTTAGCAGCAGTTTAGGATTAGTACAATCAAACTTGATTGCTCAATTTTCCCAGCGTTTAGAGTTGGGATTGGTCATGGAATTCGGGCGTAAATTCCTGCGATTGCCTTTGAGCTTTTACGAAACCAGACGCAGCGGCGAAATCGTCAGTAGATTACAAGATATCCAAGAAATCAATAAATTAGTTTCTCAATTTGCTATCAGCTTACCCAGTCAATTTTTTATAGCTGTAGTTTCTTTTATTTTCATGTTATTTTACAGCAAGGAACTGACGCTGGCAGCTACATTGATTGCTGTGTTGATGACTGCCTCTACAGTAGTTTTTCTGCCCGTATTGCAGCAAAAAACGCGGAATTTATTTGTACTGGAAGCAGAAACTCAAGGCGTTTTAGTAGAAACCTTTAAAGGCGCGCTGACTGTCAAAACTACTAGCAGCGCCCAGCAACTTTGGGAAGAATTTCAAAGCCGCTTCGGTCGCTTAGCGAGTCTTACTTTTCGCACTACACAAATTGGCATTCTCAATAATATTTTTTCTGGTTTTATTGCTTCAGCGGGCAGCATTACCCTGCTCTGGTTGGGCAGCAATTTGGTGATTGACAAGGTATTGAGTATTGGTCAGTTGCTAGCATTTATTAGCATGAATCAAAACGTTACTACTTGGGTGACTTCCTTGGTCGAATCTACTGATGAAATGGCTCGCGTCCAGACAGCAACTCAACGGCTTTCGGAAGTTATAGACGCTGAGCCGGAAAGTAAAAGCGATATTAATAAACCTGTGGTAACGCTTCAAGACCGCGACGAAATTGTTTGCAAGAGTGTTAATTTTCACTACCCAGGCAGACTTGACTTACTGGAAAATTTTTCTGTCACGTTTCCGGGTGGTCAAGCAATTGCTTTAATCGGTTATTCCGGTTGTGGAAAAAGTACGCTAGCTAAGGTAATTGCTGGTCTGTATCCGCTGCAATCTGGTAATGTGAGAATTGGCGGTTACAATTTGCAGGATTTGTCTCTCGATTGTCTCAGACAGCAGGTGGTTCTTGTTCCCCAAGAAGCGCATTTCTGGAGCAGATCGATTCTCGATAATTTTCATTTGGGCAGTCCTGATGTCAGCTTTGAACAGATTGTGAGAGTTTGCAAAATTGCGGGGGCGGATGAATTTATCAGCCAATTGCCGGATAAATATCAAACTGTTTTAGGGGAGTTTGGAGCGAATATTTCTGGGGGACAAAGACAGAGATTGGCGATCGCCCGTGCCATTCTCAACAACCCGCCCGTATTGATTTTAGACGAATCTACCGCAGGGCTAGATCCCGCCAGTGAAGCGGAAGTCTTGGAAAATTTGTTGATGTACCGGCATGGGAAAACCACGATTTTTATCAGTCACAGGCCGCGAGTGATCGATCGCGCCGATTGGATTATCATGTTAGAACGCGGCAGGTTAAAAGTGCAAGGATCTGCGGCTAAATTGCGATCGATTCCTGGAGACCATTTAGAATTTTTGCATCCTTAAAAACTTGTAGCGTCAGTTGACAATCAATACGGTTCAATAAGATAAGATGGCGGTTAGAAACCGCGCCTACACAAACGTAGTAGATAAGACGGCGGTTGAAACCGCGCCTACACAAACAAAGTCCGCCTCCGCGGACTGAAGAGAATAAGGTAATTTTAACCGCACACTCTTCATCTTCAACCCGCGGAGGCGGGTTTTGTTTGTATCGACGCGGTTTCTAACCGCCGGGTATTCTTAGTTAATGCACCCGACAAACCAGGGGAATCGCCTCCTGATTTTCCAACACCAAACCGTACTCCAAACCTTCAACAACCGCCTGACAAGAAGCATCCAAAATATTAGTAGAAACCCCCACAGTAGTCCAGCGCTGCTGGCGGTTGCTCGATTCCAATAAAACGCGAGTTTTAGCACCCGTACCCGCACCGGAATCCAGAATTCGCACCTTGTAATCTGTAAGGTAAAAATGCGCTATCGCCGGATAAAAATTCACCAAAGCTTTCCGCAAAGCCGAATCCAAAGCAGAAACCGGGCCGTTTCCTTCCGCACATTCCAGAATATTTGTACCGTTTACTGATAATTTCACCGTTGCTAAAGCCGTACAATCTTCGCCAACTTCATCGCAGTGCACTTGAAATCCCTTAATTTCAAACCACCGCTGGCGCTGTGACAAAGCCTCCCGCATCAACAATTCAAAAGACGCCTCAGCACCCTCAAATTGATATCCCTGACTTTCTAAATCTTTCAATTTTTCCAAAATTTGGCGACACGCAGGATTTTTGCGATCGAGCTCAATGCCAAAAGTCTTAGCCTTCGCCAAAACATTGCTCAAACCAGCTTGATCCGAAATCACAATGCGCCGGATGTTGCCGACTTTTTCCGGTTCCAAATGTTCGTAAGTTAAGGGATTTTTTTCAACCGCCGATACATGAATTCCGCCCTTGTGAGCAAAAGCCGAAAGGCCGACAAAAGGAGCATGATCATCGGGAGCAAGATTGACAATTTCGCTAATCGATCGACTGACTTGAGTTAATTTAACTAATTGTTCGTTTTGAATGCAATCATAACCCAACTTGATCTGAAGATTAGGAATTAAAGAACACAAATCGGCATTACCGCAGCGTTCGCCATAACCGTTAATAGTTCCCTGTACCATTTTCACCCCTTCGCGCACAGCAGCCAAGGCATTAGCAACCGCAACTCCTGAGTCATTGTGAGTGTGAATTCCTAACTGTAAAGATTGGGCGCGATTAGTTCCCAAAGCTGCTAAAATATCGCGAACAACCTGACTGACTTCGTGAGGCAAAGTACCGCCGTTCGTATCGCAAAGCACCAGCCATTCTGCACCAGCATCCGCCGCCGCCACTAAAGTTTTAATGGCATAATCGGGATTTTGTTTGTAGCCATCAAACCAGTGTTCGGCATCGTAAATAATCCGCCTTCCCTGACTCCGCAAATATTCAATAGTATCGCGAATCATCGCCAAATTTTCATCTAGCGTCGTCTTCAAACCTTCAATGACGTGCAAATCCCACGATTTACCAAACAGCGTTACCCAACGAGTACCGGCCGACAAAATAGGCTGCAACATTTCATCATTTGCTGCCGTTTTTCCCGGCCGCCTAGTCGAACAAAAAGCGACAACTTCTGCTTGAGTTAGCGGCTGTTCTTTGAGCCGCCAAAAAAATTGTACGTCTTTCGGATTCGCCCCGGGCCAGCCGCCTTCAATAAAGGGAATTCCTAAACTGTCTAACTGTCGAGCTATGCGCAGTTTGTCTTCGAGAGATAAGCTGAGTCCCTCGCACTGAGCGCCGTCTCGCAGCGTGGTATCGTAGATCCAGAGCTGATTTGTCATGGGGAATTTTCAATTAGAATTTGGTAATATATGACTTATCATATTAGATGAATTTATTTGGAATAAATGCGATAATATATAGAAAATTAACATAAATCTAATTGGGGTAAATTGCTGTGGTCAAGGTACAAGCGCAAGGAAAAACATTTGAGTGCGATCGCGGATCGAATCTGCGTGAAGTTTTGCTGAAAAATGGCATCGATCTCTACAATGGCAACGCCAAAGTCATCAACTGCCACGGTTTGGGGACTTGCGGCACCTGCGCCGTCAGCGTCGAGGGCCCAGTTTCCGAGCCTGAGTGGCGCGAAAAAGCGCGACTTTCGCTTCCTCCCCATTCTCCCGCATCTAACCGCCGTTTGTCCTGCCAAACCAAGGTTTTAGGCGATATTAAGGTGACAAAATATGATGGTTTCTGGGGCCAGGGCTCGGAGACTGTGTGGAAACCTCAAGGATAGATTTTTTGCGGATGAAGCAGGGTAAGCTTTATTGCATTTAGATAGCATATTTTGGGTGATGCTCAAAGCCCACCCCACAAGAGAATATGTAGGAATTGCCCAAGAATTCTAATTGTAAGGTGCGAGCACTAGCACCTTACTCTCAAGAAGTCAGAGAGGTAAAAAAGCCAGAAAATCTATAGAAAAGTCAATGAATTCATCTCAAGATATTCTGATTATTGGCGGCGGAATTATCGGCCTTTCGCTAGCAGTTGAACTCAAGTTGCGAGGGGCATCTGTCGCCGTTCTCACCACTGATTCTAAACAACCGACTGCCCGGGCGGCCGCTGGTATGCTCGCCCCGCAAGCCGAACGAATCCCCCCCAGTCCGATGCTGGATTTGTGCTTGCAAAGTCGCTCCCTGTATGCTGCCTGGATTGAACGGCTAGAAGATATTACGGGGTTGAAAACGGGTTATTGGCGATCGGGCATTCTCGCACCAGTCTGTCAAAATCAGCCTCAAGAACAGCCGTTTTTGTCAAACCTTAACTCTCAATGGTTAGACAGAGATACTGTTCGTCAGCACCAGTTTGGATTGGGTGAAGAAGTAATTGGTGGCTGGTGGTATCCAGACGACGCTCAAGTTGACAACCGCGCTTTATTTCGGACGCTTCAAGCCGCAACTAAAGAATTGCAGATTGAGATGATTCAAGGCAGTGCAGGGGAAATTATTCGGCAGGGAAACCGAGTTTTTGGCGTGGAAACAACGGCAGGAAAATTGCAAGCTGACCGTTATGTTTTGGCGACGGGTGCTTGGTCTGATCAGTTATTGAATGTTCCCGTTTTTCCGAGAAAGGGACAAATGCTGTCAGTATGCGTACCAGAAGATTGTGGAGTCACTCAGCCACTGCAAACAGTTTTATTCGGCACAGGCATTTATATTGTACCGCGTCAAGATGGCAGAATTATTATTGGCGCAACTAGCGAAAATGTGGATTTCACCCCAGGAAATACGCCTGCGGGAATCCAAAGTTTGCTAGCAGGAGCGATTCAGTTATATCCTGAATTGCAGAATTATCCGATTCTAGAGTTTTGGTGGGGATTTCGGCCGGCAACTCCCGATGAGATGCCGATTTTGGGTGCTAGTGTTTGGGAAAATTTGACGCTGGCTACGGGACATTATCGTAATGGTATTTTGTTGGCTCCGGTGACGGCTAAGTTGTTAGCTGATTTGATGTTGCAGCAAAAGTTAGATCCGTTATTGCCGGCTTTTCATCATTCGAGATTTGCATCTTCCTGACATTCAGTTTGTAGTGAGGACTTTAGTCCTCTCTTAATAAAGATAAATGACGCAGGACAGGTTTGTAGTGAGGACTTTAGTCCTCTCTTTATAAAGATAAATGAAGAAGGACTAAAGTCCTTACTACGAACTGAATTTGGGCGTAAGTCCTGATTAGTTAAGATCCTGTTTTTGGGGCTGGTTCAATTCCCGGCATTTAATCGCAGCCAAATCGTAAGCATTTTGGTAATCTTTACCGCCTAACATGACATCGCCGTAATATTCATACGGTTGATTTCCATAAACCGGCAGCGGGTCATCTTCTGGATAATCTTCTTTTGACTCATCTAGAATTGCTTTGAGTTTCTTGACGCTCAATCGCTGGGCGGGGAAGTAATGAATGTCTTGAGCGCTGAAACCGAGATGGGGAAAAGTTGGGTCAACAATTCGCTCGTCGAGTTCAATCCAGCTATACTCGATGGGTTTGTATGGTACTCCGGGTACAGCTAAAAATCCTTGGACGTAGATTGCGCCTTCGGTGGTCAATGCTGCTTTGGAAGCGTTATCAAAACAGTTTTTACGGTTGCTTTTGATGCGAGTCGCGATTTCAATAGAAAGCGTCTCATCTAACAGTTCGCTCATGATATATTCTAGTTGCGGGTGCGATTAGATTGTAGCAAGTCGGAGCTGCGATCGCAAAGAACGATCTTCCTCAAATTCCCGTCTAGATGAGGTGAAATTTGGCAAATGAGTAGCGGTTTGCCAAAAACTCAGGCGGCGCGATACAGGCTGGAAAGTCGATCGCCCGTATCACCCTCCCGGCAGATAAAAATATTTGGGAGTCGCCCAATTGTTGAAAGTGCGATCGAGTTGAGAGTTGAACCCAGAAGGTTGGCCATTACTAGCGCTGGTGAAACGTTTCACAGTTTTTTATGCAAACCAGCCAGAATTGTGATAACCTCATAGATGTGCAAAAATCGGTTCTAACGAAAAGCAACCGTTGGAAGAAACGGGGAAAGTCCGGTGTAAGTCCGGCGCTGTCCCGCAACTGTGATGAGATTATAGAGTCTCTTAGTCAGAAGGCCCGCCGATATCGCAAACCTGTTCTTTTTCGTCTACGAGGCATAGATGATGGTTAATTTAGCATTTTTAAAAGTAATGTACTATGGCGAGAAATTGGAATGAAAAGCGCCATTAAAAAGTCTGATTTTGTGCTAGCTCCTTATATGAAGAGCAACAATTTCAAAGCTACTTGCCAAATACTCAATACAGTCATTCCTTATACATTTTTATGGTTTTTAGCATTTAAAGCTGCTGCCATTTCTGTATTCCTTCTGCCGCCTATCTTGGTGTTAATGACACTCTTTTCAGGACGCTGTTTCTCGTTGATGCACGATTGCGGACACTATTCTCTGTTTAGTTCCAAAAAAGTCAATCGCACCGTGGGTTTTCTGCTAGGCATCATCAATGCAATTCCTCAGTACCCCTGGTCTAGGGGACACGCTTACCATCACAAACACAATGGTAATTGGGATATGTACCGAGGCCCTTCGGCGTTGATTTCTACAGAAAAATTTGCGGCGCTAAGTCCATTCAATCAAAAGATATATCAGTTGCTGAGACACCCCTTGATGCTGTTTCCCGGTGGTTTTTTCTACCTGATTATCAAGCCAAGACTCGCGCTGGTTTTGGGGAGTGTTGGTTTTGCTCAACATATTTTCACTTGTCTAAATCAAGATTTTGGCATGGGTTTATCTGCAATTATTGCTTCTTATAAATCCAAACATTGGTATACGACGGCTGAGTTTTGGGATTTACTGTTCAACAATATTTGTGTTGTTGGTAGCTGGATTTATCTGAGCAACTTACTTGGGTTTGGGTTTTTCTGGAGTGTTTACTCAATTGTGATGACTTGTTCGGCGGCGATATTTATCTGTATCTTCTTTGTGCAGCATAATTTTGAGGGTTCCTACGCTCACAAAACAGAGGGCTGGGACTATCTGCTTGGCGCAATTGAAGGCAGTAGTTACCTAAAATTACCAGCTATTCTCAATTGGTTTTCGGCAGATATTGCTTACCACAATATTCATCATCTTTCTGAGCGTATCCCTAATTACAATCTTCGGGCGTGTCACAATGCTAATCTGCACCTGCTTGGTAATTCAAGAATTCTGACAATTCGGGAGATTCCTGATTGTTTCAAGTTCATTCTTTGGGATGCTGCTTCTGATAGTCTGCAATCGATCGCATTATTTAGACAAGAAAATCAATTCAACCCTGTAGCTAATTAAAATCGGGTCGCCATGAATTTGGGTGCTTGTTTATTGCCAAAATGCTATGATTAGCGGTGCAGATAGTGGGATCAATTTCAACGGGAACTTTCCTGATTAAGTAGGTGAGTTCCCGATATTGTAGGGTGCGTCAGCCTCTCGAAATCTTTGATATAAGTGTAAAAATTCAAAAGGCTGAGGCACGCTACTATAATTTGAATATGAGTTAGCTCATAGACAGATTTGGGAGAATCTGGCAAACTGAGAGTAAGGTTAAATAGGAGGTCAAATCAATGACCAATACTACTCTCAATTTTAAGACTGCACCGGGTCATGAAGTGCTGGCGGCGGCTGGCAAGAAAATGCTGAGGCCGGGTGGAAAAGTTGCTACAGAAATGTTGTTTGAATGGGCGGATTTTCAACCGGACGAGACTGTTTTGGAGTTGGCTGCTAGTTTTGGATATAGCTCGATCGCCCTTGCTGAACGTTTTGGCGTTAAAGTAGTGGGTGTTGAGAAGAATCCCGACAGTGTGGCGCGCGCTCGTGCTAATGTTGCAGCAGCGGGTTTGAGCGATCGAGTGGAAATTGTCGAAGGAGATATTTTCCACTTGGATCGGATTTCCCAAGAGTTTGATTGGGTGTTGGCTGAAGCTATTCTGACGATGCAGTCGCCATCGGGGAAAGCAAAGATTTTATCAGGAATTGGCGATCGGCTAAAACCAGGTGGCAAGTTTTTGTCTCACGAACTTTTAGCCAGAAACCGAGAATCAGAAATTCACAAAGCTTTATCGGAAGTGATTCGGGTTAATTCAACACCTTTATCTGAGTCGGGCTGGATTGCTGTTTGTCAAAACGCGGGTTTGCAAGTAGAAAAGTGTCAAAGTGGGGGGATGGGACTTCTCAACTTGCGGCGAATGCTTGATGACGAAGGCTTTGTGGGTACTGCGCGGATTTTGTGGAATGTTTTAAGTCGATCGCAAATTCGCGATCGTATCCTAGCAATGCGTCAAGTTTTCCAGAAGTACCAACAGGATTTAGGCTATATCATCATCTGTGCTCAAAAACAATCTTAACGGAGTAAAAAGTTATGACTGCTACCATTTTACCGCTACAATCTTCATCAATCCAACTCAGAGACACAATCGAATATCCCGCCACCGGAGTGCAGACTAAAATTTTAGTCAAAGACAATAATTGTCAGCATACTTTACTTTGTCTTGCCGCAGGTTCGGACATTTCAGAACACCATTCTGCGCGTAATGCCACAGTTAATGTAATTGAAGGAAAGGGGATTTTGACTCTGGAAGGTAAGGATATTGTCTTGGAACCGGGGGTGTTTGTGTTCATGCCCGCTCGCGCTCCCCACGCTTTGAAAGCTGAAGAGAATTTGGCGTTTGTTTTGACATTTTCGGAGCCTCAATAATAGTCTAAATTATGATTGATGTCAAACTCGGTTTGTAGTGAGGACTTTAGTCCGCAAAAAAAGAGAGGACTGAAGTCCTTACTACAAACCTTTAATCTATTTCATCTCCAGAGGCGATCGCCTCCAATTTGTGCCAATCCAACACAGTAATTTTACCGCCTCGACTGTAGGATACAAACGGCTTGAGTTTCTTAAACAACCGCACGCATTCTTCATAGGTGATGCCAATGCTGCGAGCAATTTGATAGTAGGGCAAACGTTTTTCTAAACATACACTATTATTTACAATTTTCGTACCTTGTTCGAGACTAAAGTAATGAATGAATCGGGCCAGCCGCACGATCGCCCTTTCCGACACCAAACCGTGTACAGTCTCGTGTAGTTGCTGCAACCGCTGGTTAAAAACCGCCAATATTCGTAAAGCAATCTCAGGATTTTCTCGAATTGCTGCTAGCAAAAATTCCCGTTCTGTGGTAAGAACTTGCACATCCGTTTCTGCCGTCACTGTTGCCGGCGCAATCCCGTTACCCAATAAAGCAGGCGCAGCAAAAATATCTCCCTGAAATAAAGTGCGGAGAATTGTTTCTTTGCCCGCCGCCGCTGTTTTTGCCACCCGCAGAGAACCGCTCAAAAGCGTGTATAATTTTTCGGGGATGCGATCGCCCTCATACATCACAACTTCTCCCTGTCGGTAAGTCCGAATTGCTGTATATTCTTGCAATCGCTCTAATTCAGCTTGGTTTAAGCTGGCAAATATCCCAATTTCGGCCAGTTGCTCGACAGTTGCTTTCATACATTTAACTTTAGGCGATCGGAGTCCATTGAGAGTATAATAAGCTGTTGCGCATTTAAATTGGAAATCTGGGACGGGCTAGAAGCCCATCCCACAAGAGTTTTATTGATTTTTGACACACAATTTAAATGTATAACAGCTTAACGGTGAATTCAGAATATATCGAGACCAGTAGAGCCATCTACGAAAACGCAGAACCGGAATATCAGCGATATTATTTTGATGAGGTAGCTGGCGGATTTGTACTCATCCACCAACAACACAATCTTAATAATTCGGAAATCTTTGTTGCTGAAGTTTTGGCTAAAATAGGGAAGAGAGTTAGACTTTTGAGCGAGCAAGCAGCAGAGGGTGTGAGAACGCCAGATGCTGAGATTGACGGTCAGATTTGCGAATTTAAGGAGTTGACAGAATCTACTAAAAACATCAGGTATCGAGTTCAAGAAGGAATCAGTAGAGCAAAAAATCAAGGTGCAGCAGCCGTTATTATTCACGTAAATCGAGAGACTTACGAGTTTTGGAAGATAAACGATGGCATCAGAAAAGCTTTTTATTGGGATGCAACACATCTGATTCAAATCATTATATTAGTATTCAACAGCGAAGAAGTTCAACAAATTACTAGGGAGGAATGGGAAAATGGAAGACGTTTTTAATGAGTTTGAAGAAGTCATACAAGTCGGCTTGAAAAATAATATGCCGCGAGATGCCAAACTGATGACAGTTGGGCAAATTATTTATGCAGTTACTCGCGATGAGCTGACAAATGAAGAAGGTTGGCAGCTAGAAGCAATGCTCGGAGGCAGAGAACAATGGAAAGAGGCACTTGAGTATAGCATTTTTGGCTATCCAGTAGATACAGCAACTCCATCTTTAGATAAACCTCTGGTGATTGCTGGCAAAACTTTTCATTCTCGCTTGATGACGGGGACTGGAAAATATCGCAGCATTGCAGAAATGCAGCAAAGTGTTAACGCTAGCAGGTGCGAAATTGTGACTGTGGCTGTGCGGCGAGTGCAAACAAATGCTCCCGGTCATGAAGGATTGGCAGAGGCTCTTGATTGGACTAAAATTTGGATGCTGCCCAATACTGCTGGTTGTCAAACTGCGGATGAGGCGATTAGAGTGGCTCGTTTGGGCCGGGAAATGGCGAAGCTTTTGGGGCAGGAAGATAATAATTTTGTTAAGTTAGAAGTGATTCCTGATGCTAAATATTTGTTGCCAGATCCGATCGGCACTTTGGAAGCTGCAACACAATTAGTCAAAGAAGGTTTTGCCGTTTTGCCTTACATCAATGCCGATCCGCTGCTAGCCAAACGCCTCGAAGAAGTCGGTTGCGTAACAGTGATGCCTTTAGGTTCGCCGATCGGTTCCGGGCAAGGGATCAACAATGCCGCCAACATTCAAATAATTATTGACACTGTGAAGATTCCTGTGGTTGTGGATGCTGGAATCGGCACTCCCAGCGAAGCGGCCCAAGCAATGGAAATGGGCGCTGATGCACTGTTGATTAATTCCGCCATTGCCAATGCCCAAAATTCCCCAGCAATGGCAAAAGCAATGGGAATGGCGGCAGAAGCGGGGCGTTTAGCGTACTTAGCAGGAAGAATGCCTGTCAAAGATTATGCGATCGCCTCTTCCCCCGAAACAGGTACTGTCACCTCAAAATAAATTCCCCAACTTTTGATGGCGCTTCGATCGCATTTTTTTGGTAAAGTAATGGCAATCAAAAATATTGAGGATTGTTGCCAATGCCTTATACTACCGAAGAAGACGGACGCTTGAACAACTTTGCCAAAGAGCCGAAGATGTACGACGCCGTACCTCCCAATAAGAACCAGCAACGAAACTACATCATCATGGGCATTGCAGCAGCCATGTTGGTGGCCGGCTTGGTATACGTGGCGGCTTCAGTCTAAAAGCTGAGCTGACACTCAAACCTGCTTCAAATCAGAATTTTAAATAATCCTTTGACAAACCATGTTTTCTTTTCTTAGGGAGACATGGTTTTTGTGTTTCAATAAAAGCAGGTAGTGGCGACATTCCTGAAGCGTGCGTTGCGAGCTGAAAAACTAAATAAGACAAGCAGAAATTTGGTTAATTCATGTCTGTGTTCGGGTTCAGGGACTTGGGTGGCAATTAATCAGACGCGATCGTCACAAACAGAAAATTCCTAATTGAAAATCTACAATCATTTGGTCATCACTGGTGCAATTGACTGCCTTCGCGGCGGACAAAGCGAGTTCTGAGCGATCGAGATTTCAACTCTCAACTCTCAACTCTAAAATCTAAAATCTACAATCTAAAATCTAAAATCTAAAATCTTACAATCGCCAGACTGTGATGTCTATTCCTTCCCAAAAAGTTTCTAGCTCGAACAAGCAGATATACCAACGCTTGAAACAGGCGATCGACCTCAATTTACGCCGTCAAATTTTTATCGCCGCCTGCGATGACTTGTACTTGCGAGATTGTCTCGCAGCCCGCTTGCACGCAGAATTAGCTACCCAAGACTCCCCGATCGACTATCCCCGATTTGTCAGTTTGGAACTCGACTTGAGCGATCCCAATCCCTGGGGCTCGATCGGCGCGTGGTTGACCCAACACCCACCCCATCAAAACAGGGGCAACTACAGCCGTTTACCGGGATTTCAAATTCTCGGGGCAGAACACCTGAGCAGGCATTCAGCAGCCGTGCAGTGGTCGTTCCTGAGTTATTTGAGGGACATCGAAGCCAACCTGCAAATGTGCGAGTCTACTCTGTTGCTGTGGGTGTCGCGCCCTTGGCTAAGTTCGATCGAGCAGTCAGCCCCGGAATTTTGGCACTGGCGAACCGGAGTATTTGAGTTTGAAGGCGAACCAACTCTAGCTAAGGGAGATTTCGGGCACTCCGAGGACGGAGGGCAATCCCAAGGCTTGGGTTCCTTGCGGGACAAAGGAGACTCCGGCGACAAATTTTTAAGATATTCAGAGTCTGGACAATCCCCAATTCCCCAGGACGAATCATCCCAAGTTCCCGATTCCCCGTCCAGGGCGCCTGATGCTAAATCCGTTGAACTGGCAGATTTGGTTCTAGCAGCGGCTTCTGGGGAGTTGGAAGCCGAAAATAATCCGGCATCAGAGGACAATTTTCTGCCACTGGAAACTCTGCAATATATAGAGTTACTGCAAGAACATCAATGCTGTTCCGAAGCATTGGCTTTGGCTTATTACAACTTGGGGAATTGCTACCGCGATCGCATTCTGGGCGGCGACGCTTCGCCACAAAACCTGACAATCGCCATTCGCGCGATCGAGCAAGTGATTGGGTACCTCGAACTCGACAGCAACTTGCAGGAAAATCAACTACAAACAGATGAATGTGCGCGGCTGATTGCCCAATTGACACAAAATTTAACTGACTACGCCGAGGAGTCCCACAGCCTACCGCCAATTTCCGATCTCCTCAACGATCTCGGCACTTTCTACTGGATGCTGTCGCGCGATCGTACGAATAGCCTCAACGCCGCCGATCCGGTATCCTGCCTCGAACGCAGCATCGCCCTCTACCTTGAAGGTTTGAACCGCACAGATGCCGATAGTGCACCGCAAACCCGCGTTAGATTAAACAAAAATTTGGGAATCGCTGCGGCAGATTTAGCCCGCTATCAAGACAAGACAGAGAACTTGCAGCAAGCAGTTGCAGCTTATCAACAAGCGCTGCTGGATCTCGATCCCACAGCCGAACCTCAGCAGTACGCGGCGGCTCAGAATAATTTGGCCACAGCATACTGGAATTTAGCTCAAGATGGTGAGCCGATCGTCTATCTCAAAAGCGCGATCGCAGCTTACACCGCAGCCCTCTCCTGCTATAGTCCCGATCGAGAACCCCTCAACTATGCCGGAGTCCAAAACAACCTCGGTACCGCCTGCTGGAACCTCGCCCAGCACGAGCCCTCAGAACTCCTCACCGTCAGGGCGATTGAGGCCTACCGCGAAGCCTTGAAATACCGCACCCGAGAATTAGTACCCGCAGCAGCAGCAGCCACTTACAACAATCTCGGTACCGCTTATTGGCATTTGGCAAACCAGTTTCAGCAAAAACAGGCCCGCACTGAATCATTACAGCAGGCGATTGCGGCCTACGAAGCGGCGGTGGATATTGCCGGAAAGCTCGATCGAACCCAACTCACCTTTGACACCTCAGCCGCCCGCAACAATCTCGGACTAGCGCACTATCAACTAGCCACAGACCCAGATTTCGCCGCCGTCAACAAAGCCCTACAGACTAGCCATTTAGAAGCAGCACTGCACCACCAGTTGCAAGTGTGCGCCGGATGGGGACAACATCTCAATGACAAAGGGTTAGTATATGGAGATCAACTCAACTCGCCAACTGCTGATTCGCGGCAAACAGCATTGAGCTATATTGTTAAAACGATTAGAGCTTTTTATAGTGAATGCGGACTGCAAGGTCAAAATTTAGCCTTATCCAAAGTTCCCGGAGATTTACTGCCCGAAATCTTACGTAGGTTATAAATATGGCTATAACTATATAAAAGCTCAATTTTTTCGATATTTGTATCCAGTTTTATATTATTATGGCTGAATATTCTTGGCTAATTCTTCAAGCAAAGTTGTGGTCATGGCCCCTGTAAAAATCCTTGTGGTTGATGACGACCCGGCAATCCGAAATTTAATTCACCGTTTTTTAAGCCAGCAAGGTTATCAAGTTGAGTCTGGCGAGGACGGTGAGACTGGTCTGGAATTGTTTGAGCAACTCAATCCTGACTTAGTAGTTCTAGATGTAAATTTACCCGATACTACTGGCTACAAACTTTGTCAAGAAATGCAAAGACGCACGGGCGTGTTTGTGTTGATGCTGACCAGTCGAACCGATGAAGCTGACAAAATGAAAGGGTTTGCCGAAGGCGCTGACGACTATATTACTAAACCATTTAGTCTTGTAGAAATTGGAGCTCGCGTTGCAGCAATCTTGAAGCGCAAACGCATTGTTACTCCCTCGGAACAACAAAGTCTTACCTTTGGGCAGCTACTAATAGATCCTGTCCGCAGTGAGGTGATTATCAGCAGTCAAATAGTTGCTTTGACTGCTTTAGAATTCGACTTGCTGTACTGTTTGGCCAGCAAACCCGGTCGCGTGTGGAGGCGATCGGAATTGCTGCATGAAGTTTGGGATTACGAGTATGTAGGAGCCGATCGCGTGGTGGATGTCCATATCGGTCAAATTCGCCGCAAAATTGAACCAGATACCACTCAAGTTTCGATGATTCAAACCGTCCGCGGGGTGGGTTACAAGTTTGAGCCAACAACCTAACAACATTCGGCACAAAGCTCTAGGGGCGGGTGCACGCCCGAGTTCTAATTCCGATCGTGTTCGATCGATTACTCGTCATAAAAACAGTTCGTAGTGGGGGGGGCGGGGGGCGGTGTGGGGGGGGGGGGGGGGGGCCCCACAAAAAAAAATGGTTTGTGGGGAAT
>JAJAYT010000621.1 GCA_026786085.1 Microcoleus sp. CAN_BIN18
CCAACCCAAACCAATTGACACCAACACACACGCGATGCCCAGCAGTATCAGCCAATTGCTAATACGCGGTAAATTTAAAGATATTTTGGGGGTGCCTTGGTTCACGGTGGTCTCCTTGGGTGTCTTTGCAGGTAGGCATACTTAATATCCTAACCAATAAATTTAGGGTGATGTTTGAGTCAATTCTTTTATTGTACATGGAGAAACCACAAACGGGATCGCGCCTTTTCTTGTCCCGACTTCTTGAAGCAGTCGGGACTCTTGGTACTCTACCACCACTCAATCTGGGAGAGAACTCTCAAAAATCCCGATTAGAGATTGACGAAGAGATTCAAAACTAAACACTGCGAGGGTTTGTTCTCTCAAGAAGTTGCGATCGCACCTTATATCCTTTCCTCGCAGCATTTCCACACAAGCAACCGCTACTGCTTCGGAGTTTCGGTAGGGAACTCGCCACCCTAGTTTACCATCTTGCAGCGGATCTGCCGATCCGTCCGAGTCTCCAGCAAGTACCGGTAATCCACAAGCCAGCGCTTCCAAATAAACTATCCCAAACCCTTCTTGAGAAGGCATCACATAAGCATCAGCAAGGCGATAATGTGAGGCTAAATTTTCTGTCGCTACAAAACCCGCAAATATGACTTTTTCCGCAACTCCCAAATCTGCCGCGATTTTTGCTAACCTCGATCGATCGTCTCCTCTGCCAATAACTAAGTATTTCACATTCGGGAAAGTTTTGGCTATTTGTGGCAAAGCTTGAATTGTGACATCGACGCCTTTGTAAATATCAGTCGATCGCAATCTGGCGACAGTCATCAATATCTTAGCACCAGTCAGATTGTATTGTGCTAATAAATCTTGTGGCTTGAGACCGATAGTAAATATATTACCATCTACCACACAAGGCACTATCTGGAATTTTGCCGGATTTAATTGATTATTGCAGCAAGTGCGATCGCGCGTATACCTGCTAATAGTCCAAATACTATCAGCTTGGCTCATCGCTATTTGATATTTGGGCCCAAGTGTTTCCCAAACTTCCTTGCCATAAGTTAAAATCGTGTAGGGAATACCTAAAGGTTCGCACAAAGTTTGAATCAGCGGTGCGAGGTTAATGTGACCGCAAAAAACTCGTTTAGGTCGTTTTTGGACTAAGTTAATGAGTATTCTCGCTGCAAAATTCAGACGGCCAAACCAAACCGGATCAGTTTTGAGGTAATGAAATCTGAGATTTTTGGACTCGAAGGGATTTTGACAGTCTGGGGAATCTCGCAATAGCAAAACTTCGGCTGTTGGCGGAGAGTTTGTGCCTGCGGTTAGTGACAGATAAGCTTTCAGGATATCTTGAACGTAGGATTGAATCCCACCTTCGCTGGAGAATATTTCTAGGAAGCAGAATAGATAATTTGGCGATCGCATCTTCTATTATAGTCCTGGACACATCACCCAAGAAACCGGGTTTTTTACAGAAATACTGCATCATAGCCTTTAATTCTAGTAAAAAACCCGGTTTCTGCCGATCGGACTATTTTATTGTCAACTGTCCACAGACACAAAAAACCCGGCCATCGCTGGCTGGGGTAGAAAAATTATCAGGGTGCATCTACTAATGCTTGCAGTATAGCACAACTTTATGGGGTGTCACCCATCATGGGTGACACCAACGCATATTTTCAATCAGAATAAATTATGTTTAAATACACTAATGATTAATAAAGCTTCTATATCCTATTTTTTGTCCCCAATCACTTATAATCCAAGATTTAGAATAAATCTGTGCTAGACCTCAAATTAATCCGAGAAAATCCGCAAGGCGTACAGGAAAGCCTCAACCTGCGCGGAGGTAACTATGAAATCGAGCCAATTCTGCAACTAGACAAACAGCAGCGGGAATTGGAAGGAAAGCGATCGCAACTACAAGCCCGCAGCAACGAAATAGCCAAACTCATCGGGCAAAAAAGGAAAGCGGGCTTAACCCTCGAATCTCCCGAAGTTCACCAATTGCAAGCAGAAGGCAACGCAGTCGGCACTGAATCAAACGAATTACAAGCACACGAAAAAGAGCTAAAAGCTCAAATAGAAGCCCTATTATTGCCACTCCCTAATTTACCAGATAAGTCAATTCCGATCGGCAAAAATGAAGAAGAAAACGTCGAAATCCGGCGCTGGGGAGACGAATACATTCCCCAAAATCCCGATATTTTGCCGCACTGGGAAATCGGCGAAAAATTAGGAATTCTCAACTTTGAACGCGCTGTTAAAATCTCTAAAGCTCGGTTTGTCACATTAGTTGGCGCAGGTGCAGCCCTGGAAAGAGCGATTATTCAATTCATGCTTGACCGCCATATAAAAGCAGGTTATGTAGAAGTAATTCCCCCACTTTTAGTCAATACTGAATCTCTCACAGCAACAGGTCAATTGCCAAAATTTGCCGAAGAAAGTTTTAAATGCGAGCACGACGATTTGTGGCTAATTCCTACTTCCGAAGTTCCGGTTGTCAATTTGTACAGAGGTGAAATATTGACAGCCGAACAGTTGCCAATTTATCACTGTTCTTTTACTCCTTGTTTTCGCCGAGAAGCTGGCAGTTATGGCAAGGATACGAGGGGATTAATTCGGTTGCACCAATTTAACAAGGTGGAATTGGTGAAACTCGTGCATCCGAGTACATCCCAGGAGGAACACGAAAAGCTTGTGCAGGATGCTGAGGGAGTTTTGCAGGCGCTGAAATTGCCTTATCGGGCGATCGAGCTTTGTACAGGAGACTTAGGTTTCGCCGCAGCAAAAACCTACGATTTAGAGGTGTGGCTGCCATCTGCGGGCAAATACCGCGAGATTTCGAGCTGTTCCAATGTCGCAGATTTTCAAGCGCGGCGGGCTAACATTCGCTTCAAAGAAGCGGGCAAAAAAGGCACTCAATTCGTGCACGCGCTGAATGGTTCCGGTTTAGCTGTGGGCCGCACAATGGCCGCAATTTTGGAGAATTACCAGCAGCCTGATGGGACAGTAAAAGTGCCGGAAGTGCTGCAATCTTATCTCGGTCGTGAAATTTTGTAAACTACGAAGACGGGGCGGTTGAAACCGCGTCTATACAGACAAAACCCGGATGGTGCGCGGGTTGAAGACAAAGGCGGTTGAAATTACGCGATCTTCTTGAGTCCCTCTGAGCTCGGACATTGTTTGTGTAGACGCGGTTTCAACCGCCGACTCAAACGGGGTTTCTTTCTTACTCACAAATTTTTTAGCGCTTCCTTGACATCCAGCGCCAAAAATCTATCCAACGCTAAATACATCCAATAAACAGATAACTGAGCATCACTATTAGTCTTTTGGAAACCCACAGCATAAGACATTTTTTCATAACTGGGATGAAGAATTAGCGTGTACAAGTCGCAAATATTGGGAAAATCTGTTTGCATTTCAACTAGAATTTTTTGTGCATCTTCAATCAAAGTAATCCGGTATTCTTCCAAGTATTTAGGATCGATAACCCAACAGCGAACAAATATTGACTGGCAATTCTCATCTCCTGGTAGCGCCATGTTGAAAGGATCGATCTCAGAAACAGAACTTAAATGCAGGCTTTTGCTGGGAGCACTAAAAAAATTAACGTCCGATTCGCTGGCGGTGGGATAAAGTAAGTAAAACCCGACTGGATTGAGATTGTCGCAGCGACGCAAAACTCGTATTCCTTTTGAATATTGAGCAGCCGAAAGTCGAATAACTTTAGCAATTTTTTGGGGAACTGCGTTCGTGCTGCGGTTCATCCAGTTATAATAAGTTGCTAGTAAATTTGCTACGGGAATTGCGTCGCATCGAGGGTTAAAATCATCTAATTTGAGTTTTACCGGATTTTCGGGCGGCGCAACATCTAAAATTTCGGAAACTGGTTGAATTTCAATTGCTGTGGCGTTACCGTCAAAGTGTTTTGCGATTAATCCGAGTGCTGCTAATTTATCTAACATCATTCCGGCGGCGCGATCGCTCCCGCGATCGGAATCGCAGTAAAATAGTTCTGCTGCTTCCCGGTGAGTGCACTGCACTTCTGTTGCTGGCAATTCCAGTTTCGCCAGTGGCGGTTTAATTCGGGGCTGGCTTTCCTGAAGCTGTTTCACCGATAAGTAAACCCAAAGCCTGACAAAGCATTCAGCCCTAGTGCGAGTGACGCCTACTCGTTTCATCAACAGCGAAACAGCCGCGCGGCGCTGTGATTGAGAATACCAAGCATCTAGTGAAGCAATATCCATTTGAGTCGGGAAGCAGCGAAGGAACTTTAGTTACATATTGGCTCAATTTAAAAAAAACTTCACCCCGCTTCACATTACTTGTTGCTACTGTTGCTCAACTTGTCTGATTTCCCCCAACTCTACAATATAACTGGTTGCTCCTTGCAAGTTCGCCGCTTCCCAAAGCACAATCAATTTTAGATGTTTTATGGCTTGATTTAACACAACAACGAACTCGACTAAATTAGCAATTTTAGAGGTTTACGTCATGTACAGTGCTTATATCAATCGGATTGGAAAATTTTTACCCGGAAAACCAATTAATAATGATGAGATGGAGGAGTATTTGGGCAAAATTGCCGATCGCCCTTCGAGAGTCAGGCAGCGCATTCTCAACAGCAACGGGATTAAACAGCGCTATTACGCGATCGACAAACAGCAGCAAACACTGTATTCTAACAGCCAAATGGCAGCGTTGGCCGTCCGGGATGCGATCGCCCAGGCAAATTTGGAA
>JAJAYT010000622.1 GCA_026786085.1 Microcoleus sp. CAN_BIN18
CTTCGTTTGTGTAGTCGCGGTTTCAACCGCCGAGTCTTATCTTCTTCGTTTGTGTAGTCGCGGTTTCAACCGCCGAGTCTTATCTTCTTCGTTTGTGTAGTCGCGGTTTCAACCGCCGAGTCTTATCTTCTTACCGTCCCGCGATTCTAACACCTTCCCTAAAATGAACGATCGTCGCAATTACCGCTATACAAAAATAAAATATTCTAATCAGCCAAAAACACACCCGCATTGACCAAGAAACAATAGTCGGAGCAACACCTGTCAACTGTACAAATCTGGAATTAACCATTTTTTCAAAGCTGTCGAGGTCTTTCATCTCAGATTGTTTCGTCGGAATTACCGGAAACTGACCGGTATATACATAATAACCGAGAAAACCATCCAATCCTACCTTTCTCTTCAAAAACGAGTTAGTCAATATTGCAGTTTCCGGCGGCAATAAATTATCCGATTCACCAACTTTTTCCAGCCAAGAATTATATCGGATGGCTGGCGTACTCATGAAAACCAAGGGAACTATCGGTATCAACAAAGCAGCACTAATTTGTCGAGCGTATTGAGGAATCAACAGTTTTGTAGCGACACCAAATCCCATACCGATAAACGCAAATATCAATATATTTAACAATTCAATAATTTCGATGCCCCTCAACAAATCGCCGATAATCAGAATTGTGTATAATACTTTGTCTGCCAGTAGCAAAGCTGCGAATTTGATCAGAATTGAAATACCGACAATAGTAGCTGCAATCGCCAGATACCCGATGCCACCTAGAACGTAGAGAAAAATCGAACCGACTTGTTTTAATGACTGCATGGAATTATTCACTCTTGTGAAAGTTGAGGAGTCTGATTGACCAAACAATTTGAAATTTTCGATCTGTCGTCCCAAATTTGACTTGTAAAATTGATGAGATTGAAATGAGAAAAGTCAATCTAAAATCTACAATCTACAATCGATTGACAAGTTCCCGCGCGGCCGCTTTCGCGACTTCTAAGATCCGTTCCTTCACAACACCCTCTTCGATCGCACTTTCGTCTGGTTCCGGTTCGCGATCAATCCCCAACCATAAAAGATACTCGATATTTCCAGCAGGGCCAAGTAAAGGCGACCACGTTAAGCCCCATTCCTGCCATCCTAAAGCTCTCGCGGCTTTCCACACTTGAAAAATAGCATCCGCTTGAGTTGCTGAGTCTCGCACTACACCTTTTTTGCCGACTCTCTCGCGTCCAACTTCAAACTGCGGTTTTACCAACAATATCGCTTCCTTGGGTGCTGCCAACAATTCCCACAGCGCCGGTAAAACCTTATCTAGGGAAATAAACGACACATCTACTACCGCCAAATCTGCTCGCGGTGACTCCCCATAAAGCTCAGCAGCCGTCATGTAGCGCAAATTGGTGCGTTCTTTCAAAATTACCCTCGGATCGTTGCGCAAGCGCCAATCTGCTTGACCGTAGCCAACATCTACGCCGTAGACTAGGGCTGCATCGGCTTGTAGCAAACAGTCGGTAAAACCGCCTGAGGAAATGCCGCCGTCGAGACAAATTCTGCCTGCAACGGGAATCGCAAAAACTTCTAAAGCTTTGGCTAATTTGTCGCCTCCTCTGGAAACGTAGCGCGATCGCTCTTTGATCAGAATTTTTGATGCAATGTCAACCTCAGTGCCCGGTTTGTCAACTATCTGCTGGTTGATCGAGACTTTCCCAGTCCGAATCAAGGCCTGAGCTTGCTGTCTGGAACTGCACAAATCTAGGTCTACCAATAAAGTGTCTATTCGTTGTTTAGCCAAGGTTTTTAATCGGTACGGATACGGTTAACGACAGTACCAGATTACCACTTACGCAAAAACCCGCAGTCGGATTTTTGGCGATTATTGGGGTTTTTCCAGCAGAAGTACCGCCACGAGCCCGCCGCCATGTTTTCCGTGCTTGAGATAGCTACGGGGCGAGACCCCTTATCTGGGATTATGTGACACAGATCGCTTTTTATGTGTAGTTTTATCACAGATAAACATTCGTAGAATCACACACAAATTTTAGCGAGTAGCGGATCATGTAAGTACAGGGGAATGCGCTACAAACACAATCAGGGCGATCGAGCATGAAAACAACTAACTTTCCGATCAGAAATCCGAGCATTTGTCAAGAAAATCCCTTAGCCTTCATCAGCGGTGACATCATCCACATTGTTTACCCAAACGGCGAGGTAGAAGCGACAACAGCCGACCAAATCGATCGCCACCAAACCAAAAATCCCCTCGACAAATGCGTCGTCTGGGGAAATGTTGGCGATTTTTAAGCCATAAAAAAAGACCGCTTGGAGGCACGGATGCCAAAAAGAGCGATCGATCCAACTGCTGCTACGTGCAAGCCACAATTGTAATTTGCAGCCAAAAGAACCAGCAACTTGACTTAAATATCTTGTTCGCTCAATTCGCGAATCATGTAATCAAAAGGCTGCTCCAAAAAAGACCCTACAGACAAGCCAGCAGCTTCCACTTGAGCCTTAACCATCTCCTTCATAATGCTAATCCCCAGCACCGTCGGGCCAATCGGTACACCCAGAGAATTGTAAGTTTCCCGCAAACCTTGCAGCACGCGCTCGTCCAGCACATCCGTACTTCCAGCCACCAGGGCGTAAGTAGCATAGCGCAAGTAATAGTCCATATCCCGCAAACAAGCCGCGTAACGACGAGTCGTGTAGGCATTTCCACCAGGACGGATCAGTTCCGGCTGATCGGCAAATAGCTGAATACCAGCTTGCTTGACAATTGCAGCAGCATTGCTGTTAATTGCTGCTGCGGCTTGTACCCGTGCCGTGCCCGTTGCAAAATAAGATTTCAACCGATCGATACCATCCCGGTCTAAATACCTACCAGCAACATCATAATTTTCAATCAGACTCGTCACTGCGTCGCGCATAAGTTTCTCTCCCAAAAATCTTTATCAATACTTTGCTATCTAAGATAGACCGCCTATTGTAGACTACTACAAATCGGCGTTTGATTAAGATTTGAGATAGAATTTTCTGACTATCGCTTAATCCCGGCAGAAAAACCCCAATACAGGCAAATGCCTGATCTGCGATCGCCCAGACTAAACCAATATCAGGAGTAAGTCATGTTCCAGACACCCCAAGAAGCCTTAAACTACATACAAGAAAATAAGATCCTGATCGTTGACCTCAAATTCATCGATATGCCGGGGATCTGGCAACACCTTTCCCTGTACCACGACCAAATCGACGAAACCGCATTCACAGACGGCGTACCCTTCGACGGTTCCAGCATTCGCGGCTGGAAAGCCATCAACGAATCAGACATGACAATGGTCATCGATCCTACCACCGCTTGGATTGACCCATTTATGGCAGAACCCACAATCAGCTTCATTTGCAGCATCAAAGAACCCCGCACAGGCGAAGCCTACGGCCGCTGTCCCCGCACCATTGCCCAAAAAGCGATAGACTACTTAGTTTCCACCGGTCTCGGCGATACCGCATTTTTTGGCCCGGAAGCAGAATTCTTCATTTTTGACGACGTTCGCTTCGACCAAACCCAAAATTCCGGCTACTATTATGTAGACTCGATCGAAGGTCGCTGGAATTCCGGCAAAGAAGAACCAGGCGGCAACCTCGGCTACAAACCGCGTTACAAAGAAGGTTATTTCCCAGTAGCACCAACCGATACCTCTCAAGACATGAGAACGGAAATGCTGCTGACAATGGCAAAATGCGGCGTACCAGTCGAAAAGCACCACCACGAAGTAGCCACCGGCGGCCAATGCGAACTCGGTTTCCGCTTCGCAACATTAGTACAAGCCGCTGACTATCTGATGACTTACAAATATGTGATCAAAAACGTCGGCAAAAAATACGGCAAAAGCATCACTTTCATGCCCAAACCGCTGTTTAACGACAACGGTTCCGGGATGCACGTTCACCAGTCAATTTGGAAAGACGGCCAGCCTTTATTTGCAGGCGATCAATATGCAGGTTTCAGTCAAATGGGACTGCATTACATCGGCGGCATCCTCAAGCACGCCCCGGCACTTTTGGCACTCACCAACCCGACGACCAATTCCTACAAGCGTTTAGTTCCGGGCTTTGAAGCGCCTGTAAACTTAGCTTATTCTCAAGGGAATCGATCGGCATCAGTGCGAATTCCGTTGTCAGGAACCAACCCCAAAGCCAAGCGCTTAGAATTCCGCTGTCCCGATGCCACTTCCAACCCCTATTTAGCATTTGCAGCCATGCTGTGCGCGGGCCTAGACGGCATCAAGAATCAAATCGATCCGGGCGAACCTTTGGATGTGGATATCTACGATTTGTCTCCCGAAGAATTGAGCAAGATTCCTTCAACTCCCGGTTCCTTGGAAGGCGCTTTGGAAGCTTTGGAAAAAGACCATGCTTTCTTGACTGATACTGGCGTATTTAGCGAAGATTTCATCAACAATTGGATTTCCTATAAACTCGACAATGAAGTCAACCCAATGCGCTTACGTCCTCACCCTTACGAGTTTGCTTTGTACTACGACTGTTAGATACAGCGTATTCCCCAGAAACCGGGTTTCTTTACAGTTCTCGCCTCTAAACTGATTCTGTTCAAGAAACCCGGTTTCTCTGTACTACATCTACATGGAGTATGCTGTAACTTATGGCATTTCTCAAATAGATGAAGCAATGCTCTTCTTGCAGGGACAAAGGCTTTCGCCGTGTCCCTACGGGATCTGGAATATTGATAGTACCTATAAACCTGCAATCTGCTGTATTTAAAATGAAGAGTTGGGTTTCGTACCTCAACCCAACCTACAAATAACAAGTAACCAATAATCAATAACAAATAACCACTAACCAAAGAATGTCCGATATTTTCGTAATGGTACGCAATCAAAATAACATTGCTATGACCTCAGTTGATGGCATTGCCTTTATTACTTTACTGAATCGGGACGGACGGATACTGGCAGAGGAGACAGTTGCCTGGATGGAGGCAGATGCAGGATTTGATGACTTGGCAGCAGGACAATATACTGTAATAGTCAGGCACGAACGGGTTGAACCTCGATCGGCTATGTGGGATGTGACGATCGGCAATCAAGATGAAGTAATTATACTAACATTTGTTTATCTAGAACCGGAACGGGTACTGCTTCGCGTTCTAGCTACTGTTGAAGAGAGGTTATGACAATGACAGCTAAAGTTATTCCATCACAATCAATTAAAATGTTCCGCTATCGAGTGCATTTCTTGGCAAAAGACCTTTGGAAGGAGAAAAACCCAGTTGGTCGAATGAATCTGGCTTTGCAGTTGGCGGATGCCGCGAGTACGCTGGCTAGACTGGAAGTGGAGGAAGCACGAAAATTTCAACAAGAGTCGTCTCAGGATTTGGTTCCAAGTGAGACTGATTAATATATCGAATCTAAAATTTAAATTTTAGATTCGAGAATTGAAAAGTTTACCCGACTGATGAATCCGCAGGCTTGTACCAGAAACCTCTACCTTCCGAGGTAATTTGTTGTCGAAAAAACTGCGTTACACTTATATTGGTATCTTTACAAAACAACATAAAACGATGACAGTTGCCTATCCTCGCAAGCTCCGCAATGGAGTCGGAGCACGCCAAATTTTAGCTCAAGTAGTGCACGATCGCGAAATTCACCTGATCACCCTCAACCGCTACCGCTACAGCGAACAGCGCAGTTGCAAAGACCTCACCGACTTGATCGAACGGCTTGACGGCGAACCGGCCGAACTCGTGCGCGACCTCTCCCGGCACATTTCCGACGAAGCGCGACACGCGATGTGGCTGACAGATTTGCTGGTAGACATTGGTGAGAATGTGGGAACGCCACCAGGAGTATCCTACATTGATGAGTTTGAGAGATTGCTCGACAGTGACCAAAAAGACCCCGCCAAAGACCGCGAAGATTTTGTAATTTCTTCCCTAGCGGCGATTAACGTCACCGAAAAGCGCGGCTGCGAATACTTCTCAGCGCACATCCACGCCCTGAAAATGGCTCCGCAAACTGACGAAAACGTCAAAATCCGCGAAACCATCGAAAAGATTTTTCCCGAAGAAGCAGGCCACGTCCGCTGGGGCAACCGCTGGCTGGGTAAAATAGCGGCCCAAAGCCCCGCACAGGCCGAAAAAGTCGATCGGGCTAAGCGCAAGTATGTGGCGATCGAACAAGCAGCATTTGAATCAGGAATGGATATCATGCTGGGGGCAGAACTCCGCCGCGTCACCCGCCTGGTGGATATTGCCAACACCATGCCCATGTGGGAACGGCCCCAATACTTGATGGAACGTTTGTCAGCAACTTTGCTTGCTCCTGACCTGCAAATGACCAGAGTCGATGTCGCTCAGCGAGCCTGGAACCGCGACCCGCAGGCATTTGTGGAGAAATTGGTGCCAATGTTCCTGAATGGGATGAACAGCATTGAGAAGAAGTCCGTGGCAGCTAAGCCTAAGGCTTAGACACTGGCCGGGGCTTGTGCGCGGGGGACTAGAAACCCGGTTTCTTCGTGGCGCGCTCGTTGAGTGGCACGACATCTCTGTGAGAAACCGGGTTTCTTTTCGTAAGTCATCAATGTGAAGGGGAAGAGTTTGGCAGGGATTGTAGAGTTGAGATTTTGGAAAAATCCAAGATTTTAAATCTACAATCTCAACCTGTAGGAAGTACACTGATTAGTTGAAGAGTGTCCGTCAAATCACAAATATGACTAACAGCGAGCCGAACCCACAAACAGTTTCCACAGAAAGCCTTTTAAGTGAAAGCGCGATCGCCGATGCCCAGGTCGAAAAAGCCACAGCCGTCACCTATGCAGAAGAAATTGAAACTGTCATCGCCAGCATGGCTGTAGACCAAAAAGTGATGGTCGGTCAAAATGAAGCTGGCGGACATCTTTGGAAGTTTAAATATGGCAGTGTCGAAGTGTTCGTGCAACTGTCGGGCGAAACCGAAGATGATACTTTAACGGTTTGGGCTTTTGTACTTCAGTTGCCGGCGAAGAATGAAGCTCAATTAATGCGGAAACTTTTAGAAATGAATTGGCTGTCTACTTTGGAGTCTCATTTTGCGATTGTTGACTCTAAAGTTGCGGTAATATCGACTCGGACGATCGCTGAAATCTCAGCCGGAGAAATTTCTCGGGTAATTACTATTGTCGCCACAATCGCCGATGATAACGACGACTTGCTCCAAGCAGAATACAGTCAGTAGTTATTAGTCATTAGTCATTAGTCATTAGTCATTAGTCATTAGTCATTAGTCATTAGTTAGTTAACAGTCAACAGTCAACAGTTAACAGTTAACAGTCAACAGTCAACAGTCAACAGTTAACTGTTGACTAATATGCAGGCCCTGCGATCCACGAAATAGCGATTCCCAGCCCCAAACCAACAAGCACTTGAAAAGGAGTGTGTCCCAGCAACTCTTTCAGGCGAGCTTCGTTAAGATTGTGATCTGCCTCAAAAAATTCATCAACAATTTGATTGAGGATGCGAGCTTGCTTGCCTGCTGCTTGGCGGACACCAGCAGCGTCGTACATCACAATAATCGCAAAAATCGTTGCGATCGCGAACTCTGGACTTTCCCATCCCATCGTCTGTCCCACTCCAGCAGCCAAAGCGCCCACAAAAGACGAGTGAGCGCTGGGCATTCCCCCCGTTGTTACCAAATACCGAAGATTAAACTTGCGATTTTTGACCAACTCGATCGGCAACTTCATGATCTGAGCCGCCAGACAAGCGAGCAAAGCAACTACCAGTACATGATTATTTAAGATGCCGCTGCAAATTTCCTGCATATTGTTTAGTATTTCTAGTTACTGCGGCTGGTAATAAAATCGGCGATTCCCAGCAGTGGTAGAGCTTTACTCCCAAACGCTGCCAGTTGAGACTTAGCATCAGCAACAAGCTGCGAAGCTTGGCGCCGAGACTCATCAATTCCCCACAAACTAGGATAAGTCACTTTCCCTGCTTGAACATCTTTGCCAGCAGTTTTGCCCAGTTCCTCTTGAGTAGCCGTAATATCCAGAATGTCGTCAATTATCTGGAAAGCCAGCCCAATATTTTGAGCGAAACGAGAAAGTCGCTGCAAATCCGCAGCCGATGCCCCACCCAGAATTCCCCCACAAACTACGCAAGCCTCTAACAGCGCGCCGGTTTTGTGAGCGTGAATGTAATTCAAAGTTTCCAGAGAAACATCTGTCAATCCTTCCGATTCCAAGTCAACCACCTGACCGCCTACAAGTCCAGCAGCACCCGATGCCCGCGCTAAATGGGCGATCGTCTGCAACACCTGCTGAGGGGGTACATTCTCAGTTTTAGTGGCGATCAATTCAAAAGCATAGGTCAACAAACCATCTCCAGCCAAAATAGCGATATCCTCGCCGTAGACTTTGTGGTTTGTCAGTTTGCCGCGCCGATAGTCGTCATTGTCCATTGCCGGCAAATCGTCGTGAATCAGCGACATCGTGTGGATCATTTCCAAAGCGCAAGCTGTCGGAATTGCCATTTCGGCAGTACCGCCGACGAGTTCGCAGCCAGCTATACACAAGATTGGACGCAGGCGCTTGCCCCCCGCTAGCAGCGAGTAGCGCATTGCTTCGTAAATTTTTTCTGGGTAGATCACCGGTAGTGCACTATCGAGAGCTACCTCGATCGCCTTTTTTTGTTCGACTAAGTAACTAGATAAGTCGAAAGCGGATTCCGGTTGGGACGAATCCATTTTTGTTGTTGCCAATACCATCCCTTGCTCTCTTGTACTGAATAGTTATGTGGGATATTGTCAGCCATTCGGGTCGGATCGTGCCAACTTTTACAGCGGTGGTTGCTCGAAGTTCGAGCATCAATTAATCATTCTACGGGTGTTGTTGCACAGAAAATCTTTGAGTTTTGATAACTTTGTCAAATTACCCGTCAATCTCCAATCTACAATCTAAAATCTGCTGATTTGTCTGGCGACTGCCAAAAACCGCTGCACCGCTGCCGTGGGATGGCTGGGCCCAATTAGGGTGCCAGAGTGCGAAACGCCTGCAAAATGGCTGGAACCAGATTATTTTCTGCTGCAAAACTCACAAAGCCGATCGTCAGTTGGCCGAGTTCGCCCCGACTTGTCTGTTGCGCGAGTTGAATTGCTCGATCGACTTGCAGCAAAATTTTCTGTGATTCCTCAAAAAAAACCTGTCCCGCTTCCGTCAGCACAACCGTGCGCTTCGTGCGCCGAAACAGTTGAAACCCCAACTCAGCCTCCAAATGCTGAATTTGTTGACTTAGCGGAGGTTGAGCCATGTGCAGTCTTTCCGCTGCGCGAGTGAAATTCAGTTCCTCCGCAACGGCAATAAAGTAACGTAAATGTCGCAGTTCCATAGCTTCCCAATCATTGATACTTTTAAAGTATAAGTTGTGAGTCAAAAAGATATTGGACATTAATCATGGCATTTAATACAGTGATTAATAGGTGAGATTGAGAATGAAACAATGGCTAATTTGGATATCAAAATTAGAGAAGCAGAACTTGCAGACTTGGAACTAATTCAGAATTTTATCGCGCAAAAAAGCGAGTTCGATGGATCGAAAAATTCGTTAGCAGCAACAGCAGATAAATTACAACAAGCATTATTTGGTCAACCTCAGCTAGTACGGGTATTGTTGGCTGAAGTTGCAGGCATTCCAGTAGGATTTGCTATGTTTTATGCTACCTATTCAAGTTTGTTGACGCAGCCTTGTCTTTGGCTTGACGATTTATTTGTGCAAGCTCCCATGCGCGGTATGGGAGTCGGTACAGCTTTGTTGAAACATTTGGCACAAATTGCTGAATCCACAAATTGCGGGCGGATTGAATGGACTGTTAATACTGGGAATGCGCCGGGAATTGCTTACCAAAAGCAGGGTGCGCGGATTTTGGATATTAGGGTTTGCCGTATGGATGGCGATGGAATTGGTCTGCTTGCGGGGAAATAGTTTGAGTTGGTAATGATTTTTTTTAACCGCAGAGGGCGCAGAGGACACAAAGGAAGAGAGGGATGAGAGAGTTTGATTGGTGTTTTTATGGTGATTGTTTGCCCGTTTTTGTATTGGTCTGCTTGCGGGGAAATAGTTTGAGTTGGGAATGACTTTTTTTAACCGCAGAGGGCGCAGAGGATACAAAGGAAGAGAGGGATGAGAGAGTTTGATTGGTGTTTTTATGGTGATTGTTTGCCCGTTTTTGTAAATGTATCGACAATTTGAGGGATTTAAAATGTCACAATATTCTTGGAATACAGCTCTTTATGAGAAAAATCATGCTTTTGTTTGGCAGTACGGCGAATCGCTTTTGGAGTTACTCGCTCCGCAGGCGGGAGAACAAATTCTGGATTTGGGCTGTGGTACGGGACAGTTAACTGCAAAGATTGCTGAAAGTGGTGCTTTTGTGCAAGGTATTGATTCTTCTTTGGCGATGATTTCCACTGCAAAATCTAATTATCCTCATATTAGCTTTGCCACAGCGGATGCCAGGAATTTTCAAGTAGAAGAGCCGTTTGATGCTGTTTTTTCTAATGCTGTTTTGCATTGGATTAAGGAGCCGGAGGCTGCGATCAATTGCGTCGCAAAAGCACTCAAGCCGGGAGGGCGTTTTGTGGCTGAATTTGGCGGTAAGGGAAATGTAGGGGCGATCGTCCGGGCAATTTTGAGTGTTTTGTCAGAAATTGGCTGCGAGGAACCCCAAGCGCTTAATCCTTGGTATTTTCCGAGTATCGGCGAGTATGCTGGGCTTTTGGAAAAGCAAGGCTTTGAGGTGGGTTATGCGGTTTTGTTCGATCGACCGACTCTCCTATTCGGCGGCAGCGCTGGTATGGTAAATTGGATTCAAATGTTTGCTGGCGGGTTTTTGTCCGGGTTGTCTGATGATGTGCGATCGCACTTAATTCGTACAGTTGAAGAACGTTTGCGATCGGTGCTTTACTGCGATGGTAATTGGAGCGCAGATTATCGCCGAATTCGGATTGTTGCAGTCAAAAAATCCGATTAACAATTTGACCAGGCCCGCGCCTTCACGCCGGGCCCGGTCAAAATAAGTAGGTTTGGATAAGTTTTACAGAACGGAACACTTGGAATACAAGATGACACTCTACACTTGGAGAAGGCAGCGAATTTCGCGGTTTCAGCTTATGGACTGGTAGCGGGGCCGACTTGCCCGCCGCTTGCAGTTCACAAGCCCTTTCGTCAATTGCCAATTGTGCCAAAGGTATCAGCGCGTGAATTATTGACCAAAACTCAAGTCAATCTTTGCGCCAGCACACAGTCTTTCCGAGATTCAGACACCAACGGTTTTAAAGAGGACACTTTAGCTGCATGCAGGGAAATTTGAGTGAAATTGACATCCGCAGCATCCTGCAATTGATTGAGTTAGGTCAGCGAACCGGAGAACTGTTCGTAGAAGCCTACAGCTCCACCGGCAGTACGGGTACTCAACCTACCCAGCGCTCCCTTGCAGGACAATCCTGGTATGTCTTCTGCTTCAATGGTCAGATTATTTACGCTACCCAGAGTGCGGGCAGTTTGTTTCGCTTGCGCGACTACCTACGTCGCTACAAAGCAGATACTGCCCTCGACAAAATCCAAATTCCCTATATGGCATCTACCAATGCCCCAGAATACGGCTACCTCTGGGCCCTGTTAGAAAACCACATCCTTACCCCAGCCCAAGGGCGGAACATCATCCACAGCATGATCCACGAAACCCTGTTTGACTTGCTCAGCCTCCATCAGGGTTCATTCACTTTTGAAATGGGGTCAGCATTGGCTCCTCAACTAACCAGCTTAGAGATTAGCTCGCTGCTGGCGAAGATTGTACAACAGGTGCAGCAGTGGAAGCAGTTTCACCCTCACATTCAGTCCCCCAACCAATGCCCAGTAATTTCCGATCCCACCGAGCTGCGAGTAGCGCTCCCTGCCAATACGTTTAATACTCTCAGACGCTGGGCCGACGGCCACACTTCTATCCGCCAAATGGCGCGTTACCTGAACCGAGATGTCCTGACTGTCGCTAAGGCGATTTACCCCTTCGTGCAGCAGGGATTGGTGCAAGTATTTTACGAGCCTTCTGTTGCGGTGGCCAACCACAAAAAAGAATGGTCGTCTCCAGAAACCAAGGTTAAGAGAGTTGTCTGCATTGACGATGATAATGTGATTCGCAAAACGGTCGAGTCAATCTTAAACGAACAGGGTTACGAAGCTACTGGCATCAGTAGCCCCCTCCAAGCCCTGAGTTTGGTTTTTTCACTCAAACCAGATTTAATTCTGTGCGACATCGCCATGCCCGAACTCGACGGCTACGAAATCTGTGCCATGCTGCGCAACTCTACCGCTTTCCGGCACACGCCGATCGTCATGCTAACAGGCATTGACGGATTTATCGATCGCGTTCAAGCGCGCATGGCGGGAGCTACTGACTACTTCACCAAACCTTTTGGCGAAAGCGAGTTATTAATGCTGGTAGAAAAATATGTTGGCCCTGGCCATCCTCCTGCCAACCTATCGGAAAAGTTATTAGTCCGCTCTCTAGAAGACGAATTAGAATCGGTATAAATTCCGCATCGGTGGGATTATTGGAGCTTTTTTGTATCTACCGACACCCGCCCCGTCTCGATCGCACCATAAACTAGAATATTTGACACTCCCCAGCCTGAAGGCACTCTTGATTCTTGGTTCAATCAGTCAACTTGCCCGCTGATGTCACCACCAACGAGTAGAAGTCGCTCTGTCCGATCGTGTTAATTTCGGTATGCCCCACCGTATTTAAATTGATTCCTACTTGCCTCAAGCCACAACGCCCAAAATATTCAAAGCTGCACTATGATTGCGGTCTAATACCCCACCACAACTACAAATATGAGTTCTGACTGACAGCAATTTCTTAACAGTATTGCCACAAGTTGAACAATCAACAGAAGTATACTTCTGAGCAACAGCAACTACTGTTTTTCCATACACTTTCTCAAAATATTGCAGCCCGAAGACCAAATTACGACCACGCTGCATCGCTAATTGATTTAGCAAGCTTATGGTTTTTTACCATATTCCTAACTTGCAGTTTTTTGTAGGCTACGAAATCGCGCTTATTTCACCACGCTTGGGCTACAATAACGAAGTCTTTACTCTGCCTACTGACTTTTAGGTCTTCCCTTCCTAACCTATTAATCGCTTTTTTACGGCTGGAACCTTTCTTTTTCCGAGAAACTTGTTTTTGCAACTGTAAAATAAGCTTTTTTACTTTCAAGAAGATGTCGAGAATTAGGAATAGTTTCCCCGGTGCTATCGGTATAGAAATGGTTTAAACCTACATCTATTCCAATAACAATACCAGTAGGAATAGATTCCTCTGTTCGTGACCAAGTTGATGCCAAACTGAGTGTATAGTATTTCTCAGATAGATCAGGTATGTAATAAGGCTTGAAAGTCCCGATATTCAGGGAATCTCATGCACCTCATCTTTTTAAGAAAGGCTATAGCCCTCTTTGGTCACTTTCCGAAATTCTGAGGAATTTCTGTCATTACAGCCAACGACATCTCATAAAAGAATCAGGGTTTGACACCCATTTGTCGGAGATTAACACAATAGGGATAAGCTGTCGCACATTTAAATCGATCGAGCCTGAATTATTGACCGAGTAAATATATTGCCAAGCACTTCCGGTATTAGCGCCATTAACCCCTTGGCTGTGTCAAGCTTGGCTGTGTCAAGTTTCGATCGGCTGACGTGGCGACGAGGGCTCTTGGCAGGAAACATCAACAATTTGCTAGAAATGCAGGTGTCAGAATTATGATTAGTGGCAGCCCAGATTTTATATTACCAGGACAAGGCGTAGATCATCCTCCAGAATTCCAAGAACTAGAAACTCCCGAAGGCGAGCTGCACCTGCGGTTCTACGTTCCTTCGGGGAACGAGTTCGCACTACCGGCCACAGGGATTAGAGAGGTACTATCCCCCTCCCCAGACCGGATGACACCCATCCCCAACGTTTCGTCTCTGCTTTTAGGTACGCTAAACATGAGAGGAAGAGTAATTTGGGTGGCAGACCTAGGCCAATTTCTGGGAGACCAAACACCTCTGAACACAGACAGACCCGAAATCCCGATCGTCGCTGTGGAAGACCAAGATACGATTTTAGGGCTGGCGGTCGATCGAATTGTGGGGATGGACTGGCTCGACGTAGAGCAACTGCACTCTCAGAACAATGCACCAGACGGCATGATTCCATTTCTGAGGGGAGAATGGATGTTAGGTGCAGAAGCGACTAAAGTGCTCCGACTGCTAGATCAAGTGAAAATTCTGCGCTCAGCGCGGTGGGCAGCGTGAAATCGATTTTAGATTTGCGATTTGCGATTTTCGGTAGGGGTCTAACCATGAACAGTCACACGACTTGAGGCGCGCATCTAAACATTCAACGTGACATCTCCAGACACTGACCGCTTGGGCGGATCGCGTGCTGGCTTCTAAGAATCACTTCTTAGATTTTCTGGTTGTTCCCTTACGGGATTTCGGCACTTGGCTAGACTTTTGAGCCCCCGCTAGATCGCCTGCACAGACAGTTTCCTTTCCCGACCATCCATCGGTACTAATGAGGTTAATCCCTCGGTTACGAATTACTAAACCTGAAGCAACATCTCTGTCAATGGTGAACCCACATTCATGGCAATGATGAACTCTTACTTTCAGGTTTTTTTTAACTGTCGCACCACATTCAGGGCATTCCTGACTTGTGCCTCGGCTATTGACTTCTGCAAAGAATTTCCCCAAGCTTCCAGCAAACATACTTGACGATAGACCGAAATTGTCCAAATCCACCATCAAGCATCTGTTTGCCAAGCATCCCCTTAGCCATGATCCGAAAGTCTAAATCTTCCATGAATATCATGTCAGCAGACTCACAGAGAGCATGAGCTTGTTTAAAGTGAAAATCTTTGCGGGTATTGTCAATTGTGTGGTGCATCCGCGCTACTTTGATGCGTTGCTTCTCGTAATTATTTGACCGTTTCTTTTTCCTAGATAGTCTGCGTTGCAGCGATTTCAGCTTGAAGAGCATTTTCCTAAAAAATTTGGGTGGTTTTACGAGAACGCCATCACTGGTAGCGAGAAACTTTTCTAAGCCAATGTCTACTCCAATCGGATGACCATGAGGCATGGGATCGGGTACATTGACATCAGACTGAATACTGATACTGGCATACCAGATATCAGCTTTCTTGATAATGCGTACTTGCTTAATTGCGAAACCATCTGGGATCGGTCTATGCAAATTAATTTGAATATTGCCAATTTTAGGTAAAAGGATCGTATTGCCAGATATAGGAGATTCTTTAAACTGTGGAAATAGTAGAGACTTAAATTGCCCATACTTCTTAAACCGAGGAAACCCAGTCCCTCTTGCTTGAAAAGCTTCCCATCCTCGATGTAACTGCTTTACGGCTTGCTGTAAGACTTGAGAAGGGACTTCACCTAATCGGGGAAATACTTTCTTTGCTTTTGGCAATGCGTTAAGTTGTTGGATTTCGTTAGGGAATGGCAGGTCGGCAGGCATGATGTATTCGTGTTTTATGGAACATCGATCAATCAAGCATTTTCTACTATTACACCAGTCTTTTATCTCTGCTAACGCATAGTTATAAGCCACTCTGCACGTTTCCATCCACCCAGACAGTTTTTCCTGTTGGGTGGCATCTGGATATATGCGATAGCGGTAAGTCATGGTTAGCATAGGGTTATTGTATAAATGAATCAATTAATCAGTTATGTGTAAAGTTTCGCGTACTTTGTGACATCAGTCAATGGGATTTTAAATTTTATATTTTAAAGCCGACCCACGACGATCGCGGATCAGACCATGAAATGACCGAAACATTCGTCTGAAATCTAAAACTGCTAAGCGATCCCGAAGAAAATCTTGACATTTGGCTAGTTTGACGCTGTGTCAGTGGCTAACTCTCAGGTGAAGCTGTTAGGCTGATAATTGTAAAGATATATATATCAAAACATCCAGCACTTTATCCGTAGCTTCACTTATGACCTCGATTAAAGAACAAACTTCGGGGATCGCAACCCGTATGCCAATTATCAGTTCTGAGTCACTGCCGATCGATCAGCCGGATAGTGCATCCCGCACTTGGCTGTTCTCAGGCATCTTTTGGATGTCAGTGACGATGCTGATTGGTCTTGTAGAAGCCGTCAAACTTTTTTATCCCGAATTTTTGCAGGGTGTACCAGCACTCGCCTACGGTCGCCTCCGCCCAGTTCATACCAACATTGGAATGTTTGGTTTCATGAGCATGGGCTATCTGGGAGCAACATTTTATATGGTGCCTCGTCTCACCCAGACTCCGCTGTTCTCAGAACGCCTGGGATCGCTGACGGCGTGGGCTTGGAATCTCAACCTGTTGGCTGGCTGTATGGGGATTTTGCTGGGATTTAGCAAGGGTAAGGAGTATAC
>JAJAYT010000623.1 GCA_026786085.1 Microcoleus sp. CAN_BIN18
ACTCTACAGTGTTGCTGGATCAAATACGCGCTGTGGACATAAAGCGTGTTTTGGGCTACCGAGGAGATTTAACCGCAGAAGAGTATCAGCCGATCGCCAATGGACTAAAAGCGATGTTTGGCTTTTGAATTCTCCCTCCATCAGCGTTTATCTGCGTGCATCTGCGGTTTAAAATCCCCCTCAATTCTCCGACAAAAAGCTCAATGTCCCAATAGCTTATCCCGCAGATGCTTAATTCGATCGCACTTTTTCTTGTTTTTGCTCCAAAAACTCGGCAGAATCGCAGACTTCAGCCCAAAGAAACCGGGTTTTTAGCGAATCTGCGGGCCGCAACGCGTCTTTTCGTAAAAAACCCGGTTTCTGGACTCCCATGCGTCAGTTGTATAATCGCAACTGATGCGGATAAACTGTTTCAACACCTATCGTTTCCATGAATGCCCCTGGTTCATCCTGAGTTGCAGGAATAAAATCTCCGCCAACTTCTGCTTTCACCCATCCGCCAAACAATTCTACTAAATATGCTTCACCGTTTTTGAATATCTCAACAATTGCCCCGGCTGTTTCTGGCGGCGCAATTCCACCATCGGTGAGGGCGACTGCTTCGATTAAATTAACTGCATCGAATAATTTAAATTGGCTCATTGCTGTCTCCCATCATTCTTGTGGAGCAGGCATCTTGCCTGCTCAATACTTGCTTTTAATGTCCCAATAACTTATCGCGCAGATGCTTAATTCGATCGCGCAACTTACCAGCCTCCTCAAATTCCAACTTCTTCGCCGCCGCCTTCATCTGCGTCTCCAACCGCCCGATTAACTGAGGAATCTCATCCAAAGATAACTCGTTTACCTGTTCGTAAACCTCCTCCAACTGCTGAGAATTCAGTTTCCGCGACACATCCAAAAATGCCAAAATCGCGTTGGTCGATCGCTTTTTCGCGATCGGCTGCGGCGTAATCCCGTGCATCTTATTGTACGCCAACTGGATTCCCCGGCGGCGATCGGTTTCGTCGATCGCCTTAACCATGCTGTCAGTCAACTTATCCGCATACAAAATCGCCTGTCCCCGAATGTGGCGCGCCGCCCTTCCAATCGTTTGAATCAACGAACGTGCCGATCGCAAAAAACCCTCCTTATCCGCATCCAAAATCACCACCAGCGACACTTCCGGCAAATCCAAACCTTCCCGCAGCAAGTTCACACCAATCAATACATCAAACTTGCCATCCTGTAAATCTTGAATAATTTCGATGCGTTGAATCGACTGGATTTCCGAGTGCAAATACCGCACTCTAATCGCCCTTTCCTGCAAATATTCGGTTAAATCTTCCGCCATTCGCTTCGTTAAAGTTGTCACCAAAACCCGCTCATTCAGGCTGACTCTCTGATTGATTTCCCCCAACAAATCGTCAATTTGTCCTTCCGTCGGGCGCACGAAAATCGTCGGATCGACTACTCCCGTCGGACGGATTACCTGTTCGGCAACTCTTCCTTCAGAAATCTCGATTTCCCAATCTCCAGGCGTAGCAGAAACAAAAATGCACTGATTCTCCTTTGCCCAAAATTCCTCTGCTTTTAAAGGGCGGTTGTCTGCCGCGCTGGGCAATCGGAAACCATGTTCTATCAATACTTTTTTGCGCGCTTGGTCGCCGTTGTACATCCCCCGAATTTGGGGGACTGTGACGTGGGATTCATCTATCACCAACATCCAATCTTTCGGAAAATAATCAATCAAACATTCGGGCGGTTCTCCGGCATTTCTGCCTGCTAAATGCCGCGAATAATTTTCAACTCCGTTGCAGTAACCGACTTCCCGCAACATTTCCAAATCGTAGCGGGTGCGCTGTTCTATCCGCTGAGCTTCTAAGAGTTTTCCATCTTTTTCAAATTCTACCAGCCTGTCTTCTAATTCCAGTTCGATTCCCTGACAAGCGGCTTCTAATTTATCATCGGCGGTGACAAAGTGGCGCGCTGGATAAATATTTAAAGCCGTTGTACTGGCGATAATTTTACCAGTTACGGGGTCAATGTACCGAATGGCATCGATTTCGTCACCGAAGAATTCGACGCGAATAATTCTATCTTCGTAGGCGGGGCCGATTTCCACAACGTCGCCTTTGACGCGAAATTTGCCTCTGCCTAAATCTATGTCGTTGCGGCTGTATTGGATGTTAACTAAATCTCGCAAAACTTGCCGCTGGTTGACTTCCATTCCTACTTGCAAAGAGATAGCTGCTTTCAGGTATTCGGCTGGCATTCCCAAACCATAGATACAGCTAATTGAAGCAACTACAATTACGTCGCGGCGTTCAAAGAGCGATCGCGTTGCAGAGTGTCGCAGCATATCGATCTCGTCGTTAATTGCTGCTGTCTTCTCAATGAAAGTATCGCTGACTGCGATGTATGCTTCAGGTTGATAATAGTCGTAATAACTAACAAAGTATTCGACTGCATTGTTGGGGAAAAAATTTCGCAGTTCGTTGCACAGTTGAGCAGCGAGGGTTTTGTTATGTGCTAAGACTAAGGTGGGTCTGCCGATTTGTTCAATCACCGAGGCAATGGAAAAGGTTTTGCCCGTACCTGTGGCGCCGAGTAAGGTTTGAAATCGATCGCCCGATTGAATGCCTTTGACGAGTTGCTCGATCGCTAGCGGTTGGTCGCCCGTGGGCTGGAAGGGCGCTTGCAATTGAAAAGATGCTGCCGCAGTTACCATAATCAAATGTAGCTATTACCGATAAATCTTAACAAAAATTCGATGAGTATGCAATTTAGTTAATCAATTTGTTTGAGTTTATAATATTATTATTTTAATATCGATCGAAATAGAAAGCAGAAAGCCCCGAAAAAAGCTTGGATCGTCCGACGCTTTCCGAACCCAGCAATCAAGCCCCAATAATCAAAAGGAAAAAAAATTATGAGTCTCACCCCAAAAAATAAAGGCAATGCGATCGCCCGCCGCGGCAAAGCAAGTTCCAAAAGCCAAGTGACAGCAGCCGCAGAGGCAAAATCAGCGGGAATTCAACTTTATCAGCCGCAACTCATGCATGACAACCGCCCCGTCGGCCCAGATGATTTTACCATCAGCGAGACTGTCTCGATATCTGGGAATCGCCCGATCGGCGTTAGCACCCTGCACATCAGCGAAACCTACGGCACAATAGGCAATCGCCCGATCGAGGCCAGCGACTTGGAAGTGGTTGGTACATTGGGGAGACGCCCGATCGGCTCCAGCGCCCTGCAAGTCAGCGAAATGTTCAGTATGTCCGGTGCCCGCCCGATCGGCGTTAGCCTTCTGCACATTGATGAAGTTTACTCCACAATGGGAGGAGAGCGCCCCATTGCTTCAAACGAAATTGACGACAGCTCGACCTTAATGGGATTCTTAGATTAATTAGTCATTGGTCATTAGTCATTAGTCATTGGTCATTAGTCATTAGTCATTGGTCATTGGTCATTAGTCATTGGTGATTGATTTTTCACTGTTAGCTAATGACTAATGAAACATTTTTAAAGAAGTTAGTGACGAAGGGGATTTTAAAATTGCATCATCGAAAGCGATTTATTTAACCCTGCCAACTTCCACAATATTTTCGCCATTGTTAAATAGCTCAACTGCGTCAGGAAAAGCACGACTGAAAATGCGTTGCAAATCTCTATTCGTAATGTTGCCACAGGTTAGCCAAAGAATTTGTGGTGGACTACCAAGGCGAATTACTAAATCCACAAAATCTCGATCCTTAGTTATGATAACTGTACCTGAGCCGTTGGCACGAGCTGCATTAAATATCTCAATATCCTGAGCATCCTGCAACCCAAGCTCTTGCAATGTAAGAACGTCAACACCGAATATTTCGCTTAACCACTGAGCCAAACTAGGAGGCAATTGCGCATTTAACCAGAAAATCATACTGCTATTCTAGGGAAATCAATGCTGAGAGAGGCAAAAAGCAGACACGCTTGAATGTCTTCTGGTTCCAAATCTGGAAAGTCAGCTAGAATCTCGCTAGGGGTTACATTGTCTGCCAGAGTTTCCAAAATGTCGCTAACTCGAATTCTCATGCCACGAATACAGGGGCGGCCACCACATTTACCAGGTGTTTGAGTAATTCTGCCGAGCAAAGCAGTTCTATCAGTCATATCTTAAATTCCGATTTTTCACATATTATACCAATCCTAAATGACTAATGACTAATGACTAATGACTACTGCCAACTGCCAACTGCCAACTGTCAACTGCCAACTGTCAACTGTCAACTGTCAACTGATATTTACTCAACAAAGCAGCAAACCGCTTGTAATCCAAAGGCTTCCTCAAATACTCCGCCACTCCCAATTCCAAACCCTGACTTTTGTCATCCAAAAAAGTCAACATAATCACCGGAATATCAGCCAAATCCCGATCGGCTTTCAACGCCGATAGCACCGCCCAGCCGTCCATACTCGGCATCATCACATCCAGAGTTATCGCATCCGGCCGCAACTCCTTAGCCAACAAAAGCCCCGCTTCACCGCTAGCCGACGATCGCACCCGAAATCCCTGTTTCGACAAGCAGCGGGTAATTAAATCTCGCGCGTCGGGATCGTCGTCAATCACCAGCACAGTAGCAGCATTAGGCAACTCCAGCGGTTGCGATCGCACTTTTATGGGCTTATTCACTTCGATCGGGACTACAATTGTATCCAAGTTCGAGGAAGCATCGGCTGGTATTTGTGCGATCGCCCGATCGCCCTTCACCTCTTTCTCGCTTTTAACCATAAGCGGCAACCGGATCGTAAAAGTAGAACCGCAATCAAACTCGCTATCAACCGTAATATCCCCGCCCATCATCTGGCAAAACTTCCGGCTAATTGTCAGCCCCAAACCCGTACCCCCGTACCTGCGGGTAGTGGAATCGTCAGCTTGCGAAAAAGCTCCAAACAGCCTCGAAACCTGATCGTCAGTCATCCCAATGCCCGTATCGGTAACTTGAAATACGAGCATCGCAGGCTTTTCACACTGAGAAATCGCTGTCAAGAGTTCCTCAGAATTGTCCACCGACGAAACTTCCCCTGCTTCCTGCCAAACATTAATTGTAATTTTCCCTCGATCGGTAAACTTAGCAGCATTGCTCGCCAAATTCAACAGCGCTTGTCGCAACTTCGACGAATCCGAGTATATCGTGCCAATATTGCGATCGCAATTGACACTCAAACTGTTGCCATTTTTCCCCACCAGCGGTTGAACTGTGGTCACCACCTGCTCCACCAACTTCAACACATCAACAGTCTCCAGGAAAAGAGTCATCTTTCCTGCTTCAATTTTAGAAATATCCAAGATGTCACTAATAATGTTCAGCAACTGCTTGCCTGCCATATTAATGCTTGCCAAATCCATCACAAACTCTTCTTCGCCGAGTTCCAAAGCCTCTTCTTGCAGCAGCTCGCTGTAGCCAATAATCGCATTCAGGGGCGTCCGCAACTCGTGAGTCATATTTGCCAAAAATGTGCTTTTCGCCCGGTTAGCAGCTTCCGCAGCGTTCTTAGCGACTTCCAATTCGCTCGATCGTTCCTCTAGCTGCCGCTGCCGCACTTCCAAACCCTTGAGCAAACTACTAATTTGCTGAGCCATTGTATTGAGAGTAGAAGATAGCACCCCGATCGCATCATTAGACACCACAGGCGATCGAGCCGTCAAATCACCGCTCGCCATCAGTTGGGCAGTTTCCCTGAGCAAACCGAGATTCCGAATAATCGCCGACACCGAGACACAAGACAGAATTCCTGCGATCGAGCTCAAAACCAAAGCCCCCATTAGCAAGTGCTGAGTGCGGCTCGCCACAAAGAGAGCTTGCTGAACCAGCACCGCCATTGCTGCATCAGAAACCCCCGCCGCCGGAGCTGAAGCAGCCTCTATTGCCAGCAAATAGTTCTGCATATCCACAGAACCCATCCACCCGACTCCCACCGCCATCCAAGTTATCAGTACCAAGATCACAAACAGCCCGATCAAAGAAGCCCGACTTCCCAAAGAAATCTGCCTCGGAGCAAGTGCCGCCGCCCAAGGATAGCCCTTGAGAAAAGGATCGGGTTGCACCGGTGCCCCCGAATTCCAAATCTCCTCAATTTGACCGTCCGATCGCACCTTACCAATCCGCACAGTTTTCCAAGTATGCTGAGTTTGGGCATCTATTTTTACCATGCCCGATGGCGCTGCAAACTCAATATTTTTAGCAGCCGCCCTGACTTTCGCCACATCTATAGAACCAGCTTTTTCTACTGCTTGCTTCCACAGATAAACCCCCAAATAAGCCGCTTCGATCGGGTCATCCGTGACTCGATTTTCCCCATATTTAGCTTTATAAGCCTTGACAAATTTCCGATTTTCTGCTGAATCCACGGTTTGAAAATAGTTCCAAACCACCAAATGTCCAGCAATATTTTCAGCCCCGATCGCCCGCACTTCCTCTTCTGCTACGCTAACCGACATCACCGGCAAATCCTCCGGCTTCAAGCCAGCTTCCCGCAACTTTTGGAAAAAAGCCACATTGCTGTCACCGTTGAGAGTATTGAGAATAGCATCCGGTTTCACTGCTAAGATATGTGCGATCGCCTCATCCACATCCCTCGAACCCAGCGGCAGATACACTTCCCCTGCCAACTCTCCTCCGAGTGCAGCCAGTTGAGCTTTCACAATCAGATTTGCCGTGCGGGGAAAAATATAATCCGAACCCAACAGAAAAATTTTCCGCTTCCCCTGTGCCAGCAAATAATTCACCCCAGGCACAATCTGCTGATTCGGAGCAGCACCAGTATAAAAAATATTCGGACACTGTTCTAGCCCTTCATACTGCACCGGATAAAACAGCAACCCGTTGCTCTGCTCAAAAGCCGCCAGTACAGCCTTGCGACTAGCCGAAGTCCAACAGCCAAATACCACCGCCACCTGCGCTTCTAAGAGCAATTGCTTAGCTTTTTGAGCAAAAATCTGCAAATCGCTGGCTCCATCTTCGATCAACGCTTTCAATGGGCGTCCGAGCACTCCTCCGGCCGCGTTAATTTCTTCAACCGCCAACAGCGTCGCGTCTTTAACAGAAATTTCACTAATGGACATCGTGCCCGTCAGCGAATGCAACACGCCTATTTCGATCGGATCACGAGTCTGGGCTGCTGCTTCGAGGGGGTTACTGGTGCTTGCTCCCATAGAGTTTTAGATACTTTTTGCTGATCACAGAAATTTTAGTTTAATCCATGCGGAACTTAGCTTTGATGCTAACTCTTGTTTGGCAGATTGTTTAGGGCGATCGGCACAAAACTTGCCAATTGCCGCAGCCTACTGATTTCAAGGGTCAAACTCCCAACCTTGACCTCAGTCTGCACCAATCTGTCGCCTATTTCTCTCTTCATCTTGTACCGATGTCGAAAACGCCTCATCAAAAAAAACGACACAAGGCCATAAATGCGCGATGCCCCAAAAATTCTCTCCCTCCCCCACACTCCCCACACTCCCCGCACTCCCGGGCTCATTCACCGCCTGGCCGCGCGCGAGTCACCAACCAACCTCACGCACTCAAGCACTATTCCCCTTCCCCTATAGCCTTTCTCAAAAAGGTGAAGAGTTGAGATACTTCGGCTTCGCTGTACAAGTTTTAGATTTTAGATACTTCGGCTTGCTTCGGCTACGCTCAGCACAAGTCGCTCAGCACAAGTTTTAGATTTTAGATTTAGGGATTGGGAG
>JAJAYT010000624.1 GCA_026786085.1 Microcoleus sp. CAN_BIN18
ATCCGCCAAAATAAGTGCCGACACCGGCCCGTACCCTGCACCGCGCTGGCCAACTAGTCGCTGGCCTTCAAAGAAGTTAACACAGTAGCGGGGTGCATCATCCTGGCACCCAATGGGTCGTTCCTCTGGCAGTGGGATATCCTGCGGAGCAGCCAGATTTGGTTCTTTGATCAGTACACCGGTTGGCGCATACCGCAACAGCAATGTGTCTTCGACAGGAATCATGGCCGAAGTGTAGGAGCGCCAGCCGAAATAGCCGCCGAGTGCAATCACCGCGCAGAACAGCGCAAAAAACAGCAGCAGCGTCAGCCACGCGCTACGCTGGACGGGGTCATACGATGAAGGGTATGGTTGTGCTTGTTGGGCCATAGATGTGTTGCGTGCTAATAGGTAGCCAGGTACCGATCAAGCTCCCATTGCGAAACATAAATCCGGTAATCGTTCCATTTTTTATGCTGTAAAACAGCAGCAAAAACAAACTTTGTTAGCATGAAAGCTTACCATTAAATCTTTTTTTTATTGTCAGATTTTAGTAAACTGTTACAACATGGCAGTTTACTAAAATCTCAGGTTCGGGAAATTTTGCCAACCAGACTCAAAGTCTTTATTAGCAAGAGCTTTCGCGGATGTCAAGATTCCAGGGCGACTATTTATATAAATCAAACATAAAATTAATTACTGCTGATGAATGCCTTTTGGCTTCGGCCGGAAGGATGACTAATTGGGGAGAAATCCTGTAGTTGTGACAATTAGTGACATGACTCCCATTGCGAAGCCATAAAAAATAATTATCCAAGTGATGCCGCTGGCTCTGGCGAGTGGAGCTTGCCTCTGGGAAACCCCGATGAGGCTGCCCGATCGCGAATTAGAGGAAACATCGAGCAACTCTGACTAGAATACCGTCTTTTAGGGAAAGTCGATCAATTTTTGCCCTGAAAAATCATGGCGGGCGATCGCCCTTACTGGCGTTGCTGTTCGATCGTTCCCGCGAAACTGTAAAATGGACGGTTGGATATAGGTTATATCGAGCAGGAGAACATTTTCAGTGGCAATAGAAATAGGTCAGAGAGTTAAGGTACGTCGTCTCAGAGATCGCATACCTGCAAATATGGTAGGCAAGATCAAGGAAAATCCACTAGGCACTGTTGACAGTTTCAGAATGGTTGACGGCAGTGGAGTAGGGCTGGTGGTCAAGTTTGACATTGGTTTTGCGACTTGGTTCTTTGAAGATGAGCTAGAACCGGTTTAGCAGAGGGAAGAGGGAAGAAGGAAGATTTTTCCCACTCTCCCATTATCGCCCTCTCCCCCTCTCCCATTATCGCCGTCTCCCCATCTCCCCCTCTCCCCTTCTCCCTTTCTCGGCCTCTCCCCCTTTCCCACTCCGCCAATCAGGGTGGCCATTGCGCTTAAATGTTAAGTAGTAAGCTTTGGCAATTGAGAACAGAAAATGGCTTTGATTTTAACATTTTTGGGCAAAGGCGGCACTGGCCGCAGTACGATCGCGATCGCAACAGCTAAAAAATACGCAGCTCAAGGCAAGCGAGTTCTGCTGCTCGGCCAAGATCCCGGCCCTGCATTAGGTATTCTGCTAGGAGTTCCCCTGACTCCGAGCCCCCAGGAAATCGCCGCCAACCTCAAAGCAGTTCAGGTGCAAAGCGCGCCACTGCTAGAACGCAGGTGGGACGAAGTTAAACAACTAGAAGCACAATATGTGCGTACTCCTTTTTTCAAGCAGATTTACGGCCAAGAATTGGGAGTGTTACCGGGGATGGACAGCGCGCTGGCGTTGAACGAACTTCGGGAATACGACGACAGCAAACAATACGATGTAATTGTCTATGACGGTAGCGGCGGGATGGATACGCTGCGGATGCTGGGAATGCCGGAAATTTTGAGCTGGTATATCCGCCGCTTCCGTCAAGCTTTGGTAGATTCGGATTTGGGTAAAGCTTTGTCGCCTTTTATTCAACCGGTTGTTAGTACGGTGTTGACTGTGGATTTGTCGGGAGATAATGCTTTTCAATCTACTAAGCAAGTCGATAATCTGTTGGATAAGGGTAAGGAAGCACTGGCAGATCCGAACCGTACGGCGGCTTATTTGGTGACGACTGGTGATGCAAGTGCGATCGCCACTGCGCGCTATTTGTGGGGGAGTTCTCAACAAGTTAGTTTGACTGTCGGCGGTGTAATTGTCAATCAAGCACCTATTACAGAAACTATTGCTGCTGATTTCGATCCTTTGACAGCGGTTTCGGTTCCGGCGCACAGTGATAATAATTGGCAGCCGTTAATTGATGCTTTGCCAGATTTTTCTGAAGCGGGAAAAGCTCCTAAACCGATTAACATTAATACTGCACAGCGTTTAGTGAGTTTGTTTTTGCCTGGGTTTGACAAGAAAGAAATCAAATTGATTCAATCCGGGCCAGAGGTGACGATCGAAGCGGGCGATCAGCGTCGCAATATTTTGCTACCTCCGCAGCTAACTGGGAAATCTGTTACTGGTGCTAAGTTCCAAAACGGTTACTTGATTGTTTCCTTTTAACGCTTAAGTCCCCACCACAAACACAGGTTCGTAGTGAGGACTTCAGTCCTTCTTCATCCAGGTTCGTAGTGAGGACTTCAGTCCTTCTTCATCCACAAAAAGAGGACTAAAGTCCCCACTACAAACACTGAAAACGATCGAAAGAAATGGAAAAATGCGATCGCCCGCAGTTCGTTTATAATAAAATAAAGTCATGAGCAAATTTGGGGAAACAGCAATGGTTACAGAACTGCAATCTCCCGACAAATCAAAAATCATCTACCCTGACGACAACGGCGAACCAATGTCAGACAATACTGAACAATTTAGATTAATTGTCTGGATTAAGGAAAACTTAGAACTGTTATTCGCTAACGATGCTAATGTTTTCGTGGCCGGAAACTTGCTGTGGTATCCAGTGGAAGGAAATAACAAAATTTCTCAAGCACCGGATGCAATGGTAGTTTTCGGTAGACCAAAAGGTTATCGAGGTTCTTACCAACAGTGGCTTGAAGATAATATTCCGCCGCAAGTGGTGTTTGAAATTTGGTCGCCAGGAAATCGCCTCACTCCGATGATTCAAAAATTCAAAGTTTACGAACGCTACGGTGTGGAAGAATACTATTTGTACGACCCGCAAAATGTAGAGTTGACGGGATGGCGGCGTGTGGATGACGAATTAGAAGCGATCGAACAAATGGACGGTTGGACAAGTCCCAGACTGGGCGTGCGGTTTGGATTGTCTGACTCAGGACTGGAAATGTTCGGGCCGTTAGGAGAACCGTTTGTGAGTTTTGTCGAACTCGCGCAACTGCGACAACAAGCAGAAACGCGGGCACAGCAAGCAGAAAGTTTGCTGGAACAAGAACGATCGCGATCGCAAGCTTTAGAATTAAGACTGCGAGAAATGGGAATCGACCCAAATCAATTGTAGGAGACCGGGCGAATAGAACAGGGCGAATAGAACAGGGCGAATTCCATTCGCCGTCTTATCTCGTTTTCTTCAGTCCCTCTGAGCGAATCAAACACGGCGAATCGAACACGGCGGTTGAAACCGCGTCTACACAAACAAAACCCGCCTCCGCGGGTTGAAGATAAGACGGTTAAAATTACTTTGTTTTCTTCAGTCCGCGGAGGCGGACATCGTTTGTGTAGACGCGAATTCCATTCGCTTATCTCGTTTTCTTGAGTCCGCGGAGGCGGACATTGTTTGTGTAGACGCGAATTCCATTCGCCGTCTTATCTTCATTTGTGTAGACGCGAATTCCATTCGCCGTCTTATCTTTGATCGTTGCTTTTACCATTACCATTCCCATTACCGCCAGTCACAAGCAAAACCCGCTTAGCCAAAGGTTCTGGTACTTCTTGCAATCGATCGAACTCCCAGTGAAAAAATCCTACACCCATCGTCTGCGATCGCAATTCTACAATTAAATTTTGCATTTCGGCGATCGGCAAATAAACCGAAACAGCATCCCATCCCTTCCAGTCTGCTTTACCCTCGTAGCCGAGAATTTGGCCGCGATGTCCGCTGACCAATTGCAACACCTTTGATGTACACTCGTTGGGAGCGCAAATTTCCACTTTCGCGATCGGCTCCAGCAAAGTTGATTCGCACTTCTCCATCCCGGACTGCATCGCAAACCGCGCCGCCTGCTTAAAAGCTTGTTCGTAAGTGTCAACATAATGTTAGGAACCGTTAGTCAATGTCACGGATACTTGTACCACGTGAAAACGCAACGG
>JAJAYT010000625.1 GCA_026786085.1 Microcoleus sp. CAN_BIN18
GGAAGTTAGAAAATAGCATTTTAGTTGATTTTTAATATTTTATAGCTCTGTCATTATACATTTGTTTGCCAATCCTGGCAATCTTTTTCTATCATTCAACACTTCTGGCTCGAAGGGTAAAAATATTTTTTCTAATTGTGCAGAACTCATTCCTACTCCTGTATCTCGAACTCGAAAATTAAGTTGAATCAGGGAGGAGTTTGATTTATTGTTATGGGCCGATATTTCTAAGTTGACACTACCATTATCAGTAAATTTTATGGCATTTCCGAGTAAGTTTAGCAATACTTGTCGCAGTCTTTTATCGTCTGCAATAATACCAGAGGGTAAATTTGCGGTAAGTTCGTAATTGAAGTTGATATTTTTTTGTTCGGCTTTGATGCGACTAATTTCGACTACTGCTTGCAAAAATGAAGGTAGATGAAATGCGGTTGGATGCAGTTCCATTTTTCCAGCTTCAATTTTAGATAAGTCGAGAATGTCGTTAATTAAGGTTAATAAATGACTGCCGCACTGGTGGATAATACTGATGCCATGTTGGTCAGCTTTTGTCATATCTTGAGAGCGTTCGAGGATTTGAGCGTAGCCTAAAATTCCGTTTAATGGCGTTCTCAATTCGTGGCTCATATTGGCGAGAAAGTCGCTTTTAGCGTGATTGGCGACCTCGGCGACGAGTTTCGATTCTGTAAGTTCAGCAGTACGTTCTTCGACTCGATTTTCTAGTTCTTGATTGGTTTTTTCTAGGGTAGCAAAGGATTCGCGCAATTGCTGGGCCATCCGGTTAAATGAATTGCTTAAAACGCCTAATTCGTTAACTGGTGAGGCTTCTACTTGTTGGTCTAATTCCCCAGATGCGATCGCCTCTGATGCTTGGCCCAATCGCAATATGGGTTGGGAAATCCAGCGAGAGGTGTAGATTCCCAGGGCGAACGCAACTACCAAAGCCGCCAAACACAGTAAAATTGTAGTACGAGTGTTGGCGTTAATTTGCTCCATAAAATCGGATTCCGGGACAACCACAACTACCAGCCAATCCAAACCCCATGCGTCTTTCCAAGGAGTTACTTGCACAAATTGTTTATCGCCCTTAATGCTAAATTCTAACTGTTGACCTTCTTTTATTCCTCGAAAATCGCCAAATTTTTGCTGTAAATATTGAGCAGAAGATTGAATTAACGGATCGCGAATTTCTACTGCTTTCAACCGCTGCGGTTTGTCATTGACTAGCGTGTAGGGTAACTCGGCACTGGAACTGGCAACTATTAAACCTGTGCGTTCCAAGATAAAAATTTTTCCCGAACGACCAACTTTTAGCTGTTTCAAAAAATCGCTGATTTGTGAAAGTCGCTGGTCAATACCGATAACACCGATCAAGTTTTTATTTTTGTCAAAAACTGGATAATTTGCAGAGACAGCTAGTGGAAATGGCCTCGACTCCCATTGATAAATATCGCTCCATATCGGTTTTTTAGCTTGCATCGTCTGTACATACCAAGCTTCTTTCTGAAAATCTAAATTTTCATAAATGTCAACAATTTTAGTCCGTTGACCGCTACTATTTGTGGCGTAAGCGTAGTGGTTGCGGTTGCCGTATTTTTTAACAGAAACCTCACTGACAACCAGGGTATTATCCGTGAAATATCCAGAGCCTGTAAATTCACCAGTTTTAGTTGCCAAGCTGATGTAACCAACATTATACAACTGCATTTGCTTCCAAAAAAACAGTGCGAGTTCTTCTTGCGATTCCGGATTTAGCAACCCTAAGTCAATGGCATCTGCGTTAATTTTAGCGAGATGGCGTGCAGTATCCAGGTAACTCTTCAGGTGTTGATCGACACGTAAACTCACTTCATTTTGCAGCCTACCAGCTAAATCATTTACAGCTTTTTGTCCGTTTCGCAGGGACAGATAGCCCGTCAGCCCCACAACGGCGAAGAGTTGCAACACAAAGGGAACGATGAGGATTGTGCGTAGGGGAACATGATTGAAGCTTTTGCCGATCGCAGATTTTTTGAATTTCAGTAGCATTACGGTTGACAATCCCTAAATTTTATTAACTTATATTAAATGCTAAATCCCTAACTACTATAATAGTATCATCGCCAGTCTGTAGCTGCCAATAGCTGCGGCATCAGTAGTCAAAACTTCATCAAGTTAACATTTATGTGTCAATTACTGGGAATGAACTGCAATGTGCCAACAGATATTTGTTTTTCCTTTGAGGGTTTCTCTGCAAGGGGCGGCAGAACAGACGTTCATCAAGACGGTTGGGGAATTGCTTTTTTTGAAGGTTTAGGATGCCGCCTGTTTATAGACTCGAAACCTGCGGTTGCTTCTCCGGTTGCGGAAGTTGTGCGTCGCTATCCCATTCACTCAACTAACGTCATTGCTCACATCCGCAAAGCTACCCAAGGCGAAATTGCTCTGGAAAATTGCCACCCTTTTATTCGGGAACTTTGGGGGCGCTATTGGGTATTTGCTCACAACGGAAATCTGGAAAACTTTAATCCTGAAAGTGCCGAATTTTACAAACCAGTTGGCAATACTGACAGCGAAAAAGCTTTTTGTTTGATATTAGAAAGGTTGCGAGAAAATTTCCCTCAAAATAAGCCTGGTTTGACAGAAATATACGCGGTACTGAACGAAATTACTAAAAGTTTGTCAGAATACGGTATTTTTAACTATTTACTTTCTGATGGGGAACACTTATTTGTACACTGTTCTACTAATCTGCATTATATTGTGCGACAAGCACCTTTTGCCAGCGCGCACTCGATCGATGAAGATATAACTGTGGATTTCCGGGAATTGACAAAGGAGGGCGATCGTGTGGCTGTAATTGCTACTTTGCCGCTGACGGATGATGAAGTTTGGACGCAGATTCAACCGGGAGAATTGCTGGCATTTCAGGATGGTTTGCCTGTCAACTATGAGCCGCTGGAGTTAAGTTAAATGAACGCTACAAAGCGGCTGCAAAATCTGTTCGCTCTTTGTAGGTTGAAGGACAAGCTTTTTTCATCCCGCGCAAGCTAACAGTTTTTGCCCAACGATTTAATTTTGCCCCCATTTGCCACCGTTGGGAATTGGTGAGTTGTCGCAGTAGGTAAAAATTAATTGCATTAGCTTCAGGAGTTTTATCATCCGACATAGGTTCAATTCGCTTCAATACTTCCTTAACTAAATCTTCTGGACATTCACCAATCAAACTTGCTTGCCTTGCGCGATAATCTAAAAAACGCAGTTGATCGGTTTTAGTTTTGTAAATATTTTAGGGGTCATCGCCTTCGGGTAATATCATGACTGTAGGTATGTCTGCACTTGGGGGCGATCGCAAAAAACTTCCAGGTAGCCTGGTAGATACAGGAAAATCCTCAGAATCTTTTGACTTTCTCTTGACAGCACATAAAATATGCAGTAATTTAAGAAAAAGTTTAAGTAAGCAAGATGATTGACTATCAAGAGAACGAAAAGTGGTCTTTTGAGGAATATTACGACTTCTTAAAAAGGAGCGATCTTGGTAGTCAGTATCCCAAAGAGCGTTTTGAAGAAAGGATCGGGAAGCTCTTGACTACTCGCTCAGTCGCTGTTACGGCTAGGAATGATGAAGGGAAGCTAATCGGGGTAGCCTTTGGTATTACGGATTTTGTCTATTTCCTTTTTGTCACAGACTTAGGTGTGGACAGATCTTATGCAAAACGAGGAATAGGAAGTGAATTATTGGTTCGCATCCGAGAGATGGTTGGTGGGGAAGATGATATTACCGTCGTTACAGTCGCACATGAAACCGCAATGGGTTTCTACGAGAAGTGTGGATATATATCTGAGAACTGTCTATTTTGGAAACCTTGCAAACTTTGGAGTGAATTCACAGTAATTTAGCTCAGTAAAGGGATGAGAAAGAAGAGTGGATTTTAGGTTTCCTCGTGGGGAGTCAGAAACCGGGTTTCTTTCCAAAATCTTGGTGAAGATGCGAAGATTGTCGCAGAAACCCGGTTTCTTGGACTTTGGATCGGAATTGCGGTACGATCGCGATCGATAACTTCAGTCGCTCCTAAATACGTTTTCATCTTTGGAATCATTTTTGAGCCTGAGAACTGCTACAATCCTCTCATAAACCTCATGATTCTCCCAATCTAAACAGCAAAAATTTATGTTTTGAGGAGCGCCGTTTTTTTTGCATTTGTTCGTAGCAGATTTTGACTGCAATCTCACCTGCTAAATCCTTGGGATATTTGTAAATGCCGGTGCTAATGCAAGGAAATGCGATACTCTCGAACTTTTGCTCGATCGCGATTTCCATACACTTACGGTAACATTGGGCTAAGAGTTCCGGTTCTCCGTGATTGCCTCCCTGCCATACGGGGCCTACGGTGTGGATGATGAAGCGTGCGGGTAAGCGATATCCTTTTGTGAGTTTAGCATCCCCGGTTTTGCATCCTCGGAGCGATCGACATTCGTCAACAAGTTCCGGGCCTGCTGCTTTGTGGATTGCGCCATCTACTCCGCCACCTCCAAGCAAACTGGTATTTGCAGCATTGACGATCGCATCTACTTTCAGTTGTGTGATGTTGCCTAAAATAACTTGCATAAAATTAATTTAGCTTTAAAAGTCTATACCTATAATAATTATAGTTTGCCGATCGCCTAATTAACTCGATACATTTCACTCAGAGAAGAAATTTTCTAAATCTCGATAGCCACTAACAACCCGCAGAACTTCAATTTCTGTCTCGATCGGATTGTAGAAAATTAGGTAATCATCGATCGGAAAACTCCGTACATTTTCAATTGACTCATCCCGATTGCGTCCCATACTCGGAAACTTCGAGAGCGTTTGACACTTATCATTAATTCTGTCCAGAAAGCTTTCTGCTGCATCAAAACCGCTGCGATCGGCAATATAGTCCATAATACTTTCTAGATCCCGACTTGCCGGAACTGTAAATCTACAAATCCGATTCATTGCTCTGCGTGCGACGTTGTTGTAGTTTTAAGCGCAAACTCTGAAACATATCTTCAGCATCAATTACTTCACCTCGTTCGGCAGCATCCATTGCCAGACGGATTTCTTGCTGGAGTTCTTTGATACGTCCTTTATAAATATCTTCCCATTTATCGGACTGCAAGAA